>NZ_MDGU01000027.1:0-90087 GCF_001705465.1 Lysinibacillus sp. AR18-8 | reverse complement strand
GCGTAAGATCGTCGGCAGCGTCAGATGTGTATAAGAGACAGCAAAGAGGTCACACCCGTTCCCATACCGAACACGGAAGTTAAGCTCTTTAGCGCCGATGGTAGTTGGGGGCTTCCCCCTGTGAGAGTAGGACGTCGCTAGGCAAACAAAACAGTCAGCTGTGTGTTGGCTGTTTTTTCTTTTATAAAAAGAGTAAGTACAAAGAATTTATTGTACTTACTCTTTAAAACATTTGTTATATATCAAAGTAAGCAGCTAAACTTCTTTAATGATATCTCCATATAAAACATCACTTTAATGGGCTATAAAATAATGAGTTCCTTAGGAGAGTGAGTGATGACTTCCACACCTTCTTTTGTAACGATAACATCATCCTCGATTCGAACACCACCTACATTAGGTATATAAATACCCGGTTCGACAGTTAGTACCATATTTTCTTCTAACATGTCTTTACATATGGTAGACATAAATATGTTTTCATGGATATCTAAGCCTATACCATGTCCTGCACCGTGTCCGTAATTTTGTCCATATCCCTTTTTAGTAATGAAGTCTCGTGAATAACTATCGGCCTCTTGTCCAGTAATACCAGCCTTCATATTGGAAAGGGCATGCTGTAAGGCACCATAAACTATTTGATATACTTCTTTTAATTGCTCTAATGGTTCTCCAACAGCAATCGTTCTTGTCATATCAGAACGATAACCTCGGTAGTAAGCACCAAAATCCATTGTCAACATGTCACCTTGCTCCACTATTTTAGAGGATGCTACGCCATGTGGGAGTGCTGAACGATGGCCAGAAGCAATAATCATATCGAAGGCTGCACCTGTTGCACCATTTTTTCGCATATGAGACTCTAATTCATAGGCAATATCAAGTTCTGAAATACCTGGTTTGATGAATGTCAGAATATGATTAAACGCCTCATCGGAAATCCATGCTGCTTTCTTAATTATTTCAATTTCTTCTGGTGTTTTAATCATCCGTAAATCTTCTACAATAGTAGGCATTGGTTTTAATATAGCTGTCAATTTGCTCTTCATTAATTGATAGCTAAAATAAGTTACATGATGTTGCTCAAAACCAACAGTTTGAATTAATTCCTGTTCAAGAATTTCCTGAATGGTTTCATATAAATGGTTGCGATCAATCTCTAGTACTTCAAAGGTGTCACACTGATTTGTTGCTTGCTGTGTGTAGCGGAAGTCTACTAATAAAAGTGCGCGTGTATTTGTTACAATAACTGTACCTGCACTACCTGTAAAACCTGTTAGATAGCGACGATTTTGAGCATTTGTGATAATAATTGCATCGGTATTGTGGAGCTGTAAGGCTGCTTGTAATTGTTCTAATTTTGACATGTTATGTTTCCCCCTTCAAAGTTAAATATACTGCAAAATTTGCATCATGTTTAGAGCTTATATGAAAGTAGATGTTGATTATGTGGAAAATGCATTTCAGGATAACCTCTATCCTAGATTAAAGAGTGTTGGAAAATATATTAAAAAAATGTGAAAAAAGATATTGTATATCTATATTTTCTATGATATATTTATAAATGTCTTAAAGAGGTCCCGTGGTGTAGCGGTTAACATGCCTGCCTGTCACGCAGGAGATCGCCGGTTCGATCCCGGTCGGGACCGCCATTTAAATTGATATTACAGTCCTTATGATTTTACATCATAGGGACTTTTTTGTATGTGATTGGAGTATGAATCCAATTCATCTTTCAGGAGTTTATCAGTAAATTAAGTAGAAATTACATGACAAATGAATAATGTCGAAAGGATCAACACTGCCTAGTAGAAACACAGAGGCTAAAAGCATAACATTCTGTGAAGTATTTGAGACCAACTTCCCTTTATTATTTCATAAACAACATCTATTTCCCTAAAACATATCAAGTGTATCTAAAAAATGGCTTAAATCGCTGTGAAATGATCGATAATATTGCCATAAACATAGCGAATTTCATATATTTAACATTATCTAAAAATAGTAAAAATTACCGATAAATGATAGCGTTTCTATAAGGTAAAATTAGAGATGTTTCTAATATAAAGATTAGGGGTAAAAAAGTAGAAGTAATCGGATTGGCTACGGAGGTGTTTATATGAGCAAAGATTATTCTTTTAAAAGTATTTATTTCCCTTTGCTTATTGGTTCCATGATAATGATGGTAGGCTGTGGAGATCCTATTATGGAGATTGAAGAATCAAATGCGTATCACTGGCAAAAAAATATGAACGAAGTAGAATTTGAGAAATTAAAAAATGATATGTCATATATTGAGGTAGTAGAAGCAGCAGGCGGCGCAGGTAAAAAAATCAAAAATAATGAATATCGTTGGAATGATGAAATCTTGATGACACAGGCCTATATAGTAAAATTTAAGGATGATAAACTAATTGGCAAAGAAATCATAGCAGTGAAAGGTCATTCAAACAGATAAATAGTTGTCACGTCTTTGTAAAAGAAGGCGTGTTTTTTTATTTAAATGGCTACCATGTCATAAAATTAGGCTTTTTAACGAAGATAATCTATGTAGGATATAATGATATTGGATGCTTTGAACATTTTCGCTAGTTTAGGTAAACTAGAGGTAATGTAGTGATGAGAGGAAAAATGAGAATGTATGAAATAATCATGAATTCAGTTGATGATACAGAGCGTTTTGCCGTGACACTTGCAAAATTACTAGAAGCTCAAGATACGATTACATTAGAAGGAGATTTGGGTGCAGGCAAGACAACGTTTACGAAGGCCTTAGCAAAAGGGCTTGGTGTGAAGAGAACGGTCAACAGTCCAACATTTACAATCATTAAACAGTATGAAGGACGTTTACCCTTCAATCATTTAGATGTTTATCGTTTGGCTGAAAGTGACGAGGACCTTGGTTGGGATGAATTATTTTATGGAGATGCAGTATCAGTGGTAGAGTGGGCGCATTTAATAGAACAGGATTTGCCACAGAATCGATTAGCGATAGAGATTTATCGGATCGGAGACAATGAACGACGATTTGTGTTAATACCTAGTGGGGAACGCTATGAGGCACTATGTGAGGAGCTAATGAAATGATTTGGTTAGGAATAGAAACAGCGAATACACCACTTTCCGTTGCTATTGTGAAGGATGGAAAAGTGGTAGCTGAGCTGGTACAAAATATAAAATTAACACATTCAGCAGGCGCAATGCCCGCTATTGAAGAGGTATTAGCAAGAGCAGGTTTGAAGGCAGGCGACTTGGATGTTATTGCAGTGTCTGAAGGGCCAGGTTCGTATACAGGGGTCCGTATAGGTGTAACATTAGCGAAAACCCTAGCATGGACATTACAGATACCTTTAGTTGGTGTCTCTAGCTTAAAAGCATTAGCTGCAAATGCTACCCTTTATAATGGATTAATTTGTCCAATTTTTGATGCAAGAAGAGATAATGTTTATACAGCTGTTTATCAAGGAGTGACTCTAGAGGCTCTTGTGGAGGATCATCATGCACATATCGCTGATTTATTAGAGCGTTTAAGGGCATTAGATGCGCCTATTTTATTTGTAGGAACAGATGTGGGCTTATTTTGGGATAACATTGTAGAGGAGCTTGGCGATAACGCTTTTCGTGCACCTTTTAGTCTTGACTTGCCACGTGCAACGGAAGTTATTCGTGTAGGAACTAAAGTGGAATTACCGAGTGTTGAAGCTACTCATCACTTTGTCCCACAATATAAACGAATTGCAGAGGCTGAAGCAAATTGGCTGAAAGAACAGAAGGAGAAAGAACATGAGTAGTGATGTAACTTATCGTAAAATGGTTTCTGATGATGTACCAGCAGTTTATGAAATTGAAGTAGCTTCATTTCCTGTACCTTGGACGTTGGATTCCTTTTACTATGAAGTACATGAAAATCAGTATGCCCATTATGTGCTGGCTGTTGATGCAAGTGGAAGTATTATTGGTTTTTGCGGGATGTGGATGGTTATAGATGCAGCCCAAATTACGAATGTAGCTGTTATTGAGGCAGCTCGTGGACGAGGTATAGGCGAGGGATTAATGCGTGAGGCAATGCAAATAGCTCGTTTACATGGAATGGAGGTTATGACATTGGAGGTACGAGTAACGAACACAGTTGCACAAAATCTTTATCGTAAGCTCCAATTCCAAGATGGTGGTATACGGAAAGGCTATTATACGGATAACGGGGAGGATGCCCTTGTCATGTGGGTGAATTTATAATGAATAATGGATTGATATTAGCAATAGAATCAAGCTGTGATGAAACAGCTGCAGCGATTATACGAAATGGTCATGAAATCGTGTCGAATGTTGTTGCTTCTCAAATAGAGAGTCATAAGCGATTTGGTGGCGTTGTTCCTGAAATTGCATCACGCCATCACGTTGAACAAATTACGATGGTAATTGAAGAAGCATTAGCTCAAGCAAATTTAAAGCCGGTAGATTTGGATGCGGTTGCTGTTACAGAGGGTCCGGGTCTTGTAGGGGCATTGTTGATTGGCATTAATGCAGCGAAGGCTTTTGCCTTTGCGAATAACCTACCAATTGTAGGTGTGCATCATATTGCAGGGCATATTTATGCCAATGCGCTTGTTCAGCCGATGGAGTTCCCTTTATTAGCACTAGTAGTTTCAGGCGGTCATACAGAGCTTGTCTATATGAAGGAACATGGCTCTTTTGAGGTCATTGGTGAAACAAGAGATGATGCAGCTGGTGAAGCTTATGATAAAGTGGCGCGTGTTTTAAATTTACCTTATCCTGGTGGGCCACATATTGATCGTCTTGCTCATGAGGAAGGAGAGGCTGTTCCTTTTCCAAGAGTATGGTTGGAAGAGGATTCATACGATTTTAGCTTTAGCGGTTTAAAATCAGCTGTCATCAATTATAAACATAATATGGATCAACGAGGTGAAGCTATTTCACCAGCAGCTGTCGCCAAGGGCTTTCAGGAAAGTGTTGTTGAAGTACTGACTGCTAAGACATTACGTGCTGCTCGCGAATATCAGGTGAAACAGGTTATTGCAGCTGGAGGTGTAGCAGCAAATAAGGGTTTGCGAATTTCTTTGGAGACTGTATTTGAAGAGGAAGGTATCCCGTTTTTTGTACCGCCGCTTAAATTGTGTACTGATAATGCGGCAATGATTGGGGCAGCAGCTATGCCGATGTTTGAGGCTGGTATTCGAGGAAACTTAATGATGAATGGACGTCCAGGAATGGAGTTAAAATCCTGGGTATAGTATAGGAAAGAGGTATCTATATTTTTAGATATCTCTTTTTTTTAATTGTCGAATAATTGTTGATAAAAAAGAACCGTGCTAAGGGAATAGTCAGTAGAGGCATCACAATTGACAAATTTTTCAGAAAATTATCCACAGGTAAAGGAGCGAATTAAATGGCGAACACGCGTACTTATGCACAAATTGTTGATAACTTGTGTATAACTTGTGATTATTCAATATATAGTAGCTGGTTTTATCCGATAGAATGTGGATAAAATAAATTTTCATTGTGGACAATGTGGAAAACTCTGTTGATATGTTGGTACTACTAGATTTGTAGTGTGAATAAAACTGTGGGCATTTTTTGTCGAAAAATAGCACTTGACCAATATATATGAAAAATGAAGACAAGTAAAGAAAAAGCCATGTGACCTTTCACATGGCTTACATCATTTACATACTAATATTTTCAAGTTCTTCATTTAACTCAAGCCATTCTAATTCTAATAGCTCATGCTGTTCTTTAGCAGTTGCTAATTCTGCTTGAAGCATTGAAATTTTTTCATGGTCGGTAAAAATGGCAGAGTCACAAAGAGCTTCTTCTAGTCTTGCAACAATAGCAGATGTTTCTTGCATCTTGCTTTCTAAATCTTCAATCGTACGTCTAATTTGACGTTCACGCTTTTTTGCTTCTTTATCAATTTTTGATGTAGAGGTTTTATCAGGTAGGTCTTGCTGTACTTGTGGTTGGGAGGCAGCCTTCATTTGTGCTAGCTCCAATAGTTCCTGCTTTTTCTCAACGTAATAATCGTAGTCACCTAAATATTCAAATGAACCCGTTCCAGATAACTCCACCACTTTTGTTGCGATACGATTAATGAAGTAGCGGTCGTGTGAGACAAATAGAAGCGTACCTGGATAATCAATCAAGGCATTTTCTAATACCTCTTTGCTATCTAAGTCCAAATGATTGGTAGGCTCATCTAGAATTAAGAAATTAGCCTTTTGCATCATTAGCTTTGCGAGTGCAAGGCGTGCTTTTTCACCGCCCGATAAAGAGGATACAGCTTTATCCACATCTTCACCACTAAAAAGAAAACGCCCTAATACAGTTCGAATATCTTTTTCGTTCATGAGTGGCCATTCATCCCATAATTCTTTTAGGACACTCTTATTGCTCGATAGCTTTGCTTGCTCTTGATCATAGTAGCCGATTTGTACATTCGTACCATAACGAATACTACCTCCAAGAGGGGATAAATCTTTTACAATTGTTTTTAATAATGTCGATTTACCAACTCCGTTTGGGCCAACAAGGGCAATACGATCCTCACGAAAAGTGCGGAGGTTTATCCCACTAGAAATGGTACGATCGTTATAACCTATCGTTAATTCATCAACAGATAAAACATCATTTCCACTTTGACGTTCAATCGTGAAACCGAAACTAGCGGATTTCTCATCACCATCTGGCGATTCCATCCACTCGGTACGTTCAAGCATTTTACGTCGACTTTGTGCCATTTTTGTTGTAGAAGCACGTGCAATATTTTTTTGGATAAAATCCTCTAGCTTGGCCTTTTCATCTTGCTGACGTTCATAGAGTTTGACATCACGCTCATAATTTTTAGCTTTTTCATCTAAATATGCACTATAATTACCCGGATATTTGGTAACGCGATGACGAGATACTTCGTAGACAATAGAAACGACTTGGTCTAAGAAGTAGCGGTCATGGGAAACAATTAAAATAGCGCCTTCATAGCCCTTTAAATAGGATTCCAACCAAGATAGTGTTTCGATATCTAAATGGTTCGTTGGCTCATCGAGAATTAAAAGATCTGGTTTACTAAGTAAGAGCTTAGCAAGTGCTAAACGTGTGCGCTGTCCACCAGATAAGGAACTGATGGGTTTGTCATAGTCTTCGGAATAAAATTGCATACCATGAAGGACTGACCGTATGTCTGATTCATATTGATAGCCACCTGCATCTTTAAACGTATGCTGTAAATGATCGTATTCCGACATAACTTTCGCATACATAGTAGGGTTTTCATAGACAGTAGGATCAGCCATTTGTTGTTCAAGTGAGCGTAGCAGCTGTTCTTGGGCTAAAAGAGATTCAAATATAGTCATCATTTCATTCCAAATTGTTAGCGTAGAGTTTAATCCTGCATGTTGCTCTAAATAGCCTATTTGAATATCCTTTGGGATAATGATATCACCTGAATCATAAGACATTTGACCAGCAATTATTTTTAATAAAGTAGATTTACCTGCACCGTTTCGTCCTACTAAGGCAACACGGTCACGGTGTTGAACTTCTAATTTAACACCACTTAAAATTTCATCTGCAAGAAAGGATTTAGTTAGTTGATTGACCTGTAAAACAATCATTCTTGACACCTCAATTCTACCTTAGTGTAATGGATGAACGATTTGCATGCAATGTCCGTGCTTTACTTATTCCTAGCAGTCATGTAAGATTGAAACGATTTCTTTTTAGTTAGCTGCGTATAAGGCGCCATTAACTAAAGAGAAATACAGCAGGGGATTGCAAAAATGTTGTATATTGTTAAGGATGAATGTATTAAAATTAGTAGTTAAAGACAGTAAAATTGATGGAGGTACATCATAAGGAGGAAAAAGTTTGAAACAAGAATTAAAAATTCCACAAGCCACTACAAAAAGACTTCCTCTTTACTATCGATTTATTCAAAACTTTGCACAAGAAGGTATGGAACGTATTTCGTCGAAGGAATTGAGTGAAGCGATGAAAATAGATTCTGCAACTATTCGCCGTGATTTTTCTTATTTTGGTGCACTTGGGAAAAAAGGTTATGGCTACGATGTGCAGCATCTATTACAATTTTTTAGCCAGACGCTTGATCAACATGAAACGACAAAAGTAGCGTTAATTGGTGTGGGGAATTTAGGCAGTGCATTATTAAAATATAATTTTCAAAAAAACCATAATACACATATTGTGGTAGCATTCGATTCAAAAGCACCGAAGGATGGCAAAATGATCAGTAACATTCCGGTTTTTCATCCAGATTTATTGGAAGAAAAATATGCAGAATACGGTGCAGAGCTTGCTATTTTAACCGTTTCACCACGCTCCGCTCAAAAAATGGCGGATCGCTTAGCAGCCATGAATGCAAAGGGAATTTTAAACTTTACGCCAGAGCGATTAACAGTACCTGATAGAATGCAGCTTTTAACCATCGATTTATCGGTAGAGTTGCAAGCGCTTATTTATTTAATTCGTAATCAGGAAGAGTGAAAACCATACATATTTTTTAGTGTAATTCACCGTTTCTGTCAAATAGATAATTTAAATAAAATGAGGTCAAATCAGTGAGTGTGACGAAAAACTTTCACATATAATTAGTTAGCAAAATGGCGAAATATGCGTTAAAATGATGGATATAAAGAGGAGGTGGCTGTAATGGGTGGTATTGGTCCTATGAGCCTCATTATTATCGGAGTTGTCGCGTTACTAATTTTTGGTCCTAAAAAGTTACCAGAGCTTGGTAAGGCATTTGGTTCAACACTACGTGAATTCAAAAATGCTACTAAAGGTTTAGCCGACGAAGATGATGATGATAAGAAAAAGAAAGAACTAGATAAGTAAGTTAGGATGTTTGAGGAATGAATCCAAAAGATCTAACTGTCATTGAGCATATAGAAGAATTAAGAAAACGGCTGTTCATTGTTGCCGTTTTCTTTGTTCTAGCTATGGCCGGCGCCTTTTTTGTCGCAAAGCCACTTGTAAAATACCTTCAAATGACTGGAGCCAAATATAATATAGAGCTTCATGCATTTGATGTAGTCACACCACTTGCAATTTATATACAAGTTGTTTTTATAATTGCATTTATTCTTTCATCACCCGTGTTGATGTATCAATTATGGTCGTTTATTAGCCCTGGATTAAGGGAAGTAGAGCGTAAAGCAACTCTAAGCTATATTCCGTATTCATTTTTATTGTTTCTTGCAGGGTTATCTTTTTCGTACTTTTTACTATTCCCATATGTCATCAAATTCATGATGAATTTATCGAATGATTTGGAGATACAGCAAACCATTGGTATACATGAGTATTTTACATTCTTGTTTAAGCTTACAATACCGTTCGGTTTCCTTTTCCAGTTGCCAATTGTTGTTTTATTCTTTTCACGAATTGGCATATTAAGTCCGGAATTACTAATTCGTATTCGTAAATACTCGTACTTCGGTTTATTTGTATGTGCTGCGATTATTGCACCACCTGAGTTGGCTTCGCATTTAATGGTTTCAGTTCCGCTGTTTATTTTGTATGAAATTAGTATTATGATTTCACGAATTGGCTATAAGAAATATCTTAAATCCGAAGAGATTCGATTAAAAGAAGAACAGGAAGCGGAGCAAAAGCGCCAGATTGAAGAAGCACTTGAGCAGCAACGACGACAAATAGAAGAATTGAATCAACAGTAATAAATAAAGCTCGGTGCCCTAAATGGGACACCGAGCTTTTGTGTTATTTTTGCATCTTACAAGCGCTTTACAAAAATTTATTGCATTTTTTCGAGTTCTTGAAGAAACTTTTGCAATGGTTCCGCATAGAATTGTACAAGTGTCACAAATCCATTAAGCATGACGTGTGCAATAATAGACGTCCAAATGCGCTTTGTTTTGTGATATAAAAAGGCGAAAATTAAACCACAAATGGTATAAAGCAAGATATGTGAGAAGTCGAAGTGTATAATCGCAAAGAAAATGGCACTCACAATTGCTGCCACCCAGAAATTTGTTGTTTGGACAAGCGAGCCAAAGATCACTCTACGGAAGACGAATTCTTCTAAGATTGGCCCGAATACAACAATTGCTAATATGGCGATGGGAGCACCTTTAGCTATCGCGACAATATCTGCAGTATTTTGTGAGCCTCCTTCAATACCGAAAACAGCCATCTCAATAGCTGCACCAATCATTTGTCCAAAGAACACTAGGAAGAAGCCGATGATTCCCCACACAATTGTAAGAGGTATCGTTTCTTTTTTTCCTTGATAAATGTTCCAAAATGCTTTATCTCGAGATGTAAGGATTAAGCTTAAAATGAGCGCTACTGCAAAACTTAGTGCAATATACCAACCTTGAGTAATAGGAGCCGCTTGTTCAGAAGCTAAACCAGTTACCTTCATGATGAGCTTATGGAACGGTAAGAGCAACCATCTGCTAGAGATTTGCATCAAGATATAAATCAGCAAAACATACAGGGCTGTTTTTTTATGTTTCGTTACTTTTTGAGAATTAGTCACAGTCAAAATCCTTTCCATTCATATGCTTCCTTTCTATTGTAGAGGAATATGGAAAGAAAACAAAATTTTTTGAAGTTCTGACTTGCAAAAAAAAGAGTGATTGATTATCATAATAATTGTGTTAGCACTCATTGATATAGAGTGCTAATAAATATCAACAATTATTTAACTATTAGGAGGTTGTTTCACTTGTTAAGACCACTAGGAGATCGTATTGTAATTGAACTAATCGAGGTAGAAGAAAAATCTGCATTCGGTATTGTACTACCTGACTCTGCAAAAGAAAAACCACAAGAAGGTAAAGTAGTAGCAGTTGGGACAGGTCGTGTATTAGAGAACGGGCAACGTGTAGAGCTTGACGTTAAAGTTGACGACCGCATTATTTTCTCTAAATACGCTGGCACAGAAGTTAAATTTGAAGGTAATGAATACCTAATTTTACGCGAAAGCGATATTCTTGCAATTATTGAATAAGAACTTTAAAGGCACCTTACGTAAGGTGAATACTTATTGTTTGCATAACAAATGTGACAATAAGGTGAAATTGATATAAATATATTGAAGAAGCTTAACGAATATTCCATTTCAGGAGGGTAAATTCTCATGGCAAAAGATATTAAATTCTCAGAAGACGCTCGTTCATTAATGTTACAAGGTGTAGATAAATTAGCAAATGCAGTAAAAGTAACATTAGGACCAAAAGGACGTAATGTTGTTTTAGAAAAAAAATTCGGTTCACCACTTATTACAAATGATGGTGTGACAATCGCTAAAGAAATCGAACTAGAAAACCCATACGAAAACATGGGAGCAAAATTAGTAGCAGAAGTTGCTTCTAAGACAAACGAAATCGCTGGTGATGGTACAACTACAGCAACAGTATTAGCTCAAGCAATTATTCGTGAAGGCTTGAAAAACGTTACAGCTGGCGCAAATCCAGTAGGTATCCGTAAAGGTATCGATAAAGCAGTTGCTGCAGCACTTACTGAATTACACGCTATTTCTCGCCCAGTAAGCAATAAGGAAGAAATTGCACAAGTTGCTGCTATTTCTGCTGCAGATGATGAAGTTGGACAACTAATCGCTGAAGCAATGGAACGCGTTGGTAACGATGGAGTTATTACAATTGAAGAATCAAAAGGCTTCACAACAGAGTTAGATGTAGTTGAGGGTATGCAGTTTGATCGTGGTTATGCTTCTCACTACATGGTAACTGACACAGATAAAATGGAAGCGGTTCTTGATAACCCATACATTTTAATTACTGATAAAAAAATTACAAACATTCAAGAAGTATTACCATTATTAGAACAAGTGGTGCAACAAGGTCGTCCACTTTTAATGATTGCTGAAGATGTAGAAGGTGAAGCTCTTGCAACACTTGTTGTGAACAAACTTCGTGGTACATTTAATGCTGTAGCAGTAAAAGCACCAGGTTTCGGTGATCGACGTAAAGCAATGCTTGAAGATATTGCTATCCTGACAGGTGGCCAAGTGATTACAGAAGAATTAGGCTTAGACCTGAAATCCGCTGATATTTCTGCACTTGGTCGTGCAGCAAAAGTAGTTGTAACAAAAGATAACACAACAATCGTTGAAGGTGTAGGCGGAGCAGACGCGATTGAATCACGCATTGGTCAAATCCGTGCACAACTTGCTGAAACTACTTCAGAGTTCGATAAAGAAAAATTACAAGAACGTCTTGCTAAATTAGCAGGTGGTGTAGCAGTTATCAAAGTTGGTGCTGCAACAGAAACAGAGCTGAAAGAGCGTAAACTTCGTATTGAGGATGCTTTAAACTCAACTCGTGCGGCTGTTGAAGAAGGTATCGTATCAGGTGGTGGTACAGCACTTCTTAACGTCTATGCAGCAGTGGAAAAAGCGGCTGAAGCAGTAGAAGGCGATGTAGCTACAGGTGTGAAAATCGTTCTACGTGCTTTAGAAGAGCCAGTTCGTCAAATTGCTAATAATGCTGGTCTTGAAGGCTCAATTATCGTAGATCGTCTAAAACGTGAAGAAGTTGGCATTGGTTTCAATGCAGCAACTGGCGAATGGGTAAACATGATGGAAGCAGGCGTAGTAGACCCAGCAAAAGTAACTCGCTCAGCTTTACAAAACGCAGCATCAGTTGCAGCCCTATTCTTAACAACAGAAGCGGTTGTAGCAGATATCCCTGAAGCAGCACCAGCAATGCCAGATATGAGCGGCATGGGCGGTATGCCAGGAATGATGTAAGATTTAGCTTAGCCTATAAGCTTAATTTAGCAAGTAAATATGACCACTTTCCATAATTTTATGGAAAGTGGTTTTTTATTTTGATTTCTTATTAGAACAGGCTATTTAAGTGGATTATTCATCTGCTAAATGTATGAATAATTTATAATTAAAAATTTTCCTGTTGTTTTTCAATGGATTATCACTTACAATACAAATGAAAATGATAATCGTTATCATTGATTAATAGTTAAATAGATAGAGGTGAAATCTTGAATAAACAGGAAGCTAACAGAATAGGGACGGGCAATATTTATTATGTTATTATCTTGCTTTTAATAGCCTCCATTTTAATATCTGCCGTTTTTTCTGTATCAATAGGACAAGTCAGTATTCCTTTCAAGCAATCGATGGATATTTTGCTACATACTATATCCAATGGAAAACTTGGCACCCTTGATAGTGTGGAAAGTGAATCCTACTTGAATATTATTTTACAGGTCAGAATGCCACGTGTGGTTTTTGCCTTATTAATTGGTGTCGGTCTTGCATTGTGTGGGGCTGTCATGCAGGCAGTTGTCCAAAACCCGCTTGCTGATCCATACATACTTGGTATTTCTTCAGGAGCGTCATTAGGTGCAACCTTTGCTATTCTAGTTGGTTTTGGGAGTAGTGCATTGTTAGCACAATTTGGAGTAGCCTTTGGTGCATTTGCAGGGGCGATGATTACCTCTATGGCAGTGCTTATCTTATCCAGCATTGGAGGTAAAGCAACCTCAGTAAAATTGGTTTTATCAGGGGTTGTTATCGGTGCATTATGTAGTTCGTTTTCAAGCCTTATCATCTTTTTTGCCAATAATGCAGAGGGCATTAAAACTGTTACGTTCTGGTCTATGGGGAGTTTAGCATCTGCCAGCTGGGACAAAACACCAATTTTAACAATCGTGATTGTACTAGGAGCTGCATTATTCCTTTTCCAACATCGTGTGCTAAACACAATGCTACTGGGGGATGAATCAGCTATCACCTTAGGGATCAATTTAAGTGCTTATCGTAAATTATATATGATTCTTACCTCGCTTATTACAGGAACGATGGTCGCTTATGCAGGTATGATCGGTTTTGTTGGTTTAATTATTCCACATATCACAAGAGGTATTTTCGGGGCAGATCACAAACGATTAATGTTAGGAACATTGCTCTTAGGAGGCCTTTTCATGATTTGGGCTGATATTCTGTCTAGAACATTAATCCAAAATGTGGAATTACCGATTGGTATTATTACTTCTGTCATTGGGTCACCATTATTTATCTATATGATTGTAAAAAAAGGTTACAACTTCGGAGGGTAGAACAATGGAATTAGTAGCAAAGGAAATAGAAGTAAAAATCGGCAAAAAGGAAATCGTAAAAAACGTATCCATTCATGTGAATAAGCAACAATTTGTGGGCTTAATCGGACCAAACGGATGCGGAAAATCAACTTTACTGAAAAGCATTTATAAAAGCCTAGTACCTCAAAAAGGGATGGTCTTCTTAGATGATTTAGATGTTTTAAAAAGCGCCGAAAAAAAGATTTCTCAACACTTAGGTGTAGTTGGACAATTTAATGAAATGCACTTTGATTTAACGGTACAACAAATGGTGATGTTAGGTAGAACACCTCATAAAAAAATGCTAGAGTCAGATAACCAAAAGGATTTTGACATCGTAGAAGAGGCATTGACAAGAACGAACTTACAATCTTATAGAGAGCGCAGTTTTCTTTCACTATCTGGTGGTGAAAAGCAAAGGGTTATTTTAGCTAGAACGATTGCCCAGCAGCCTAAATTTATGATTTTGGATGAACCAACAAATCATTTAGATATTCGTTATCAAATTGAAATACTATCCTGTGTAAAAAGTTTAAACATCGGTGTTTTAGCAGCTCTTCATGATCTAGAAATGGCAGCACATTACTGTGATTATCTTTATGCAGTAAAAGATGGTGAAATCTATGCACATGGTACACCCCAAGAAGTTTTAACACCAGAAACAATAGAAGCTTTATATCATATCAAATGTCAAACGTTTACTAATCCAGTGACGAATGGATTAGGCTTTGCATATGGACTGTAGGAGGAAAAACATGAAGAAAAAATTATTATTAGGAATTGGTTTAGCAGCTTTATTAACATTAACAGCCTGCGGTAACACATCAAAAGATACATCTAAGGAAACTCAAACAAAAGAGCATTATCCACTGACAATTGAGAACTTTACAAAGGCTGAAGGTGGATCAACATGGGAAAAGAAAGATCAAGTATTTGATAAAGCACCAGAAAGAATTATGGCAAATACACGTCCAGCTGCAGAATTATTATTACATTTAGGATTAGGCGATAAAATCGTTGGTGTTGGTGCAAACTTTGGTGCAGTTGATAAAGCTGTTGAAGAAGAGTATGCTAAGCTAAATATTTTAAGTGATGAATATGTTGGGAAAGAGGTTACATTAGGTACTGATCCTGATTTAGTATTTGGTCGTGGTGGTTTATTTGATAATGCTGAATGGGGAGTAGGGACAGTAGATTCGCTTAATGAAATGGGTGTAAAAACATATGTTTTAGAGTCATCCGTAACAGGCGGCACGTATGATTCTATTTATAAAGATATAAAGAATATTGGTGAAATTTTTAATGTTCAAGACAAAGCAGATAGCTTTATTAAAGAATTAAAAGGTCGACAACAAGATATTTCCTCAAAATTAGAAAGTATAAAAGAAGAAAAAACATTTGCCTATTTGCATACAAATGATCCAAAAGAGCTTTTTGTTTATCCAGCACACGATGAAACATTCTTTAATGATGCATTCAAAATGGTTAAATTAGATAATATTTTTAAAGATGAAACAGGCGATGTAAGTGTTGAAACATTAATTGCAGCAGATCCAGATGTATTAATTCTTCCTAACTGGGACGGTTCTGATTTGACAAAAGTACGTGAAGAAATTTATGCGAATCCTAAACTATCAAGCATGAAGGCTATTAAAAATAAACAAATGTATATTGTAGATTACAATTACATGTTTGGCTATGGCTATAACACAATTGATGGAATGGAAGCATTAGCAAAAGAAATGTACCCAGACTTATTTAAATAAAACAAAAAGTGCTGTCCTAGCGGGTCGAATAAATGACACGTTAGGGCAGCGTTTTCTTAATACGGAGGAATAATTATTGTTATGGCTGTAGAAGCTGCTCTTTATTTAATATTGTGGTTATTAACTTAGAATTTTCATTGTTCCAGCAGACGGATACAGGATGCTGCTGATCGAGATAGAGTAATTGGGTAAAAAGGTCTTTCCTTGTTTTTTTTATGTTGGTGGTATCAAGCAAATATGGCGATAGGATTGGCAATAAGCCTGTTTTAAAAAGGGCCTCTTTTAAAGTCCAAAACTCATAAAAAACATGTAAAGGCTGATGAGAGACCAATTGACGCTCTGTCTCGGAAAGCGCATAAATCATCATATCTTCACTAACTGGCTTTATTTCTTCAACATCAATGCCCACTCGTCCGATAGTGGTGACTGCTAACACTATCCAATCCCCCGAATGAGAGAGATTAAAATCTCCCTGCCAATGAGGGTGTCCTGCAATATAAGGGCGCCCAAATTCATTATGAGCTAGTTGTAACAGAACGTCATCTATATAGGGAAGGAGTGCCCATCTAATAAGAGTGCTACCTAGCAACGCTCTTTGCTGATCCTGCCAGTGCTTGTATTGCTGAACTTTTCTTTGCACCTCAAAAGGGAGTACTTTAAGGAAAGCATCCCGTTCTGGTGGTGCTAACTGTACTCCTAGAGGAAGTGCAAATAACTTTATAGTTTGTTTTATCATCTTATATTGACTTGTTTTGGCTCAGGAAAGTAGCCTGTATCAATGCCATATTGAATCATTCTGTAAATAAAGGCTTTATTTGGTGCCGCACATTCAATCTTGGTATGAGCTAAAAATTCTATCGTTTTTTTGCAATTGAAGATAAATGGGGAGTCACTTGCTCCATCACCTTCAAGCTGCGCAATGGCTAACGATAAATATTCCTGTACATCTTTTGAATGATCACCATTTAATAGCCAATCTGTATACTCTTGTGTTGACACAATTGTTAGGTCATAACCAATTTCCTTAAGCATATCGATTAATTCTAAATAAGTAAGCGATACAGGGTTACATAAATGGAAGACATGGCCGTTGGTTGCTGGCTGGCTTGCCAAAGAAACAAGTGCCTGACTAGCATAATTGATTGGTGTGAAGTCAACATGCCATTGTGCGGTAGGTGTTTTACCTAAATAAAGCATTGATTTAATCATACGGTAAAAGGCATTGTCATCGATATTACGTTGGAATTTACCTGTTTCAGAATGACAGCTTAAATTTCCTACACGATAAATGGAGACAGGGATTGCATCCTGTACAGCGTTTCGAACAAGGTTTTCTGCTTCTAGCTTACTTTGAGTATAAACATTATCAAGCTTAACATTGTAATTGAAGTTACCTTTTGCTTCATTTGGTCCCCATTGTATGGCGGCTAGCTCCTCTGGAATGCCAATTGTCGATACATAATGGAAATGCACACCTGGTTTCTGTTTGGCTATTTCAAGCAAGTAGCGAGTTCCATTCACATTGACATTATTAAAATGATCAGCTGCACCAAAATGACGTACATCTGCACCACAATGAATGATAGCATTAATTTCTTTCATAATGATTTTTTCATCTTTATCAGATAAGTGTAGTCGTTGCTTCCCTAAGTCACCTTGGATAACAGTAATACGATCTTTCATCTGTTGAGCAATAGTATTGCCAAAATAAAATTGCATACTCTCTCTTAGTTTATCTTCAATCGTAGTTTGGGTGCTTGGTCGAATAAGGCAATATATGTGCGCAGTTGTTGTTGCTAATAGCTCATATAATACATGACTACCTAAATAACCTGTAGCACCTGTTAGTAATACCGATGTCATTGGCAAGGGCTTCACATTTTGGGAGACTTTTAGAGGACTAGGCTCCATTAAGTCCTTGAATACAATGCTTTTAGCTGGTTCGTCTTGATCTTCAATCGCTTCTGGTTGATAATGACGAATATAATGATCCAGTTCAGCAATCGTTTGATATTGGAAGAAATCCTGAATCTTTAAGAATGGTATATGTTTTTTCACTTGTACAAGAATCTCGAGCACTTTTAGCGAATGCCCTCCGATATGAAAGAAGTTATCGTGAATGCCAATTGGCTCAATACCGAGTACAAATTCCCATGCAGTAGCAAGCATACGCTGTGTATCATTTTCTGGGGCAATATATGTAGTACTGCGTGATAAAGTTAATTCCAATGAAGCTAAGTGTTTTCGATCAATTTTTCCTGTAGGGGATAATGGCATTTCTTGCAATTCAATAAATTGCTCTGGCACCATATAATCTGGTAAAAGATTTGCTAAGTAGTCCCTTAAAAGATTCTCCTCAAGCTGCATCCCACTTGCCACCGTATAGTAGGCAAATAAATGATTATTCCCATCAGCCATTTTCTTTGCAATGATCACAGCTTCCTGAATGCTCGTATGATTGCTCAATACTGTTTCGATTTCTCCAAGTTCAATACGGAAGCCTCTTACTTTAATTTGAGAGTCTTTACGTCCAACAAATTCAATGACACCAGTTGGCAATAGTCGAACTAAATCACCTGTTCGATACATTTTTTGATCTGGCTTTAAGAGATGAGGTACAAATACTTCAGCTGTTTTTTCAGGCTGATGTAAATAACCTGCTGCTAAACCAGCACCAGCAATACATAATTCTCCGATTACATTAACGGGACATAGCTGATCGTCCGTGTTAATAACGTACATTTCATAATTGGCGATTGGTCTACCAATAGGGATACTAGATTGCATGTCTGTTATCTGACTTTTCACCTTAAAATAGGAGGACAATACTGTACATTCAGTTGGTCCATACACATTAATAATTTCTGTAGAGAGTCCAAATTTGTCTTGCCATTTTTGAACAATGGCAGGCAATAGGGCTTCACCACCTACAGATAAATAATTTAATGTCGAAAGCTTTTTTCTATAGCTTACTGGTAAATGTGTAGCTAGCTGTGTAAAGAAAGCATTTGGAACAGTAGCGGTCGTTACTTGCTCACGGTCGATCATATCAGCAAATGCCTCAATGGACAAACGCTCTATACTTGTAAGCATATGAAGTCTTGCACCTGAAAATAAAGCAGTAAAGGTTTCTGTTATAGAAGGGTCAAAACTAAAAGAAATAAACTGGGAATAAACATCTTCTTTAGTTGAATGGTAGATTCGTTGATTATCTGTTATTAAATTAATGACAGCCTCATGCTTAAGCATGACGCCTTTTGGCTTACCTGTTGAACCAGATGTATAAATAATATAGGCTAAATCGGATGGAAGAATTTCACATTGGATATTTTCCTGTGAATATCCTTGCTCCATTTGGTTGATTGTGAACACTGTGCGTGTTTGGGAATCATTATGTATAAAATCATTCAGTAGAGCTGTATGTTCGTTTTTCGTTATGATAAATGGAGTACCTGTATCGTTTAATAGGTACTGACAACGTTCTTTTGGATAGCTCGGATCAATGGGGACATAAACTCCACCAGCTTTCAGGATACCTAACAAACTAATGACGGTTTCTTTACAGCGTTCCATAACTATCGCTACATAGTTTCCTTTTTGTAGACCGTTGGCAACTAACATATGAGCAACTTGGTTGGATTGTTCATTTAGCTGACGGTAGGTAAGTTTTCCACCTTCATAGGATAATGCGATTCGTTCCGCAAATTTTTGTGCTGCCTGATAAAATACGTCAGGTATTGTGGTGTTTTGATCGTAGTCAGCTATTGTACGGTTTAACGTTTGATATGCGAGTAAGTCTTCTCTGTTTAATAATTGTGTACTATTGGATTGAAGTGTTTGTTGGTCAAAAGAAAGCGTATTATTCTGTGATGGGTGTACATCAAATTCATTTTTATTATTCAATTATGACAACTCCTATTTTAGAAAAGGGCCGACACCTATGAAGGAGCGATTATCGTCATTAGGTCCACAGTAGTGAATCGATCTGTGAGAAACTAACGGACATAACTCTCCTTAATAAGGGCAGCCCTTTCATTTTTTATTTCACTACAAAGGTATTAACAACATTCATTAATTCATCAGATAGCTCGGATAATACTTGAGCTTCTTCAGAAACTCGTTGTACTGTATTCAATTGAGAGGCAGAAGTTGCTGCTACTGCTCTTGTATTGTCCTTTGAATTGACTGAAAAATCTTCCATATCTTTTACGGCAGATGTTACTTCTTCCATACCAGCTGCCATTTCTTCAATTGTTGCAGAAAGCTCTTGAATTTGCCCTGTCACATGGTGAATGGAAGTTAAAATCTGGCTAAATGATTTTTCCGAATCATTGATCATGACAATACCATGATCTACTTCTTCTACAGCGTGAACCATGATATTTACAGATTCGTTTGTATCATGCTGGATATGAGAAATAAGTGTAGAAATTTCTCTTGCAGATGCCTCAGATTGCTCTGCAAGTTTACGTACCTCATCAGCAACCACTGCAAAGCCACTACCAGCCTCGCCAGCACGTGCAGCTTCGATTGCCGCATTCAATGCAAGTAAATTGGTTTGCGAAGCAATCCCTGTAATGATTCCTACGATTTCTTCTATTTTATTAGAATGATCGCCAAGTAATTTAACAGAAGCTGCAGATTGATTAACAGCTTTGCTAATAGCATTCATTTGTGCAACAGATTTATTTGTCGATTCATTCCCTCTTTCAGCTTCCTCTGATGCTAAAATCGAGGATTCTGAAATTTGATTGGACGTCATGGCAATACGTTGAATACCAATATTCATTTCTTCAATGGTAATTGTACTTTCTTTTGCCTTTTGTACTTGAAGATCAGCGCCACTTGCAATCTCCTGCATGGAAGATGCTACATTATTATATGAATCGGAAGCTTCTTGCATATTTACAGATAAAACATTGGCTGTGTTTGAAACACGCTCAGAAACAATCGTTGTACTCTTAATAACATTTTTTAAGTTATCGATCATAGAATTAAAATTTTGTGTGAGCATTCCTACTTCGTCTGTTGAAGTAACTGGTAATGGTTCCAGCTCTAAATTACCTTCTGCGACTTTTTTAGATTGTAAGGAAAGTTGTTGAATTGGTGTTAATTTTTTTCTTAAAAGAGTGTAAACAGCAATGGATGAACCAATTAAGAAAATAACCGTTACTAATAACGTCCATAGGGCTTCAGACATCGCTTTTCCTGTTACCATTGATACGTCATAGTCAATGGCATAAGCAGCCAGCATATTCCCATTCTCATCCAAGATTGGTGTAAGGCCTGTTTTATAGCTACCATATTCATCGCTATAAATATCTGTTGCTGTTGCTTTTTTTGTATCAAAGACTTCTTTAATTCTTGCTAGGAAATCTGGAGATAAACCCATTGCAATCATATCTTGGTTATACTCTGCCCCTAGTTCAAGTATACTAGATGATAGAACAGGTGCATTAATATTTTCACCGTTAACTGTAATTAAAAATAGATTGGTAATGCTATCTGAATTATCATTGATTGCATCCATTTCACTAGTTAATCGTAGAGCATCAGGGTTACTATTTGTAGGATTCTCTAATATCGATTTTAGTGTAGTAATATCAATGGTTTTGGCTAGGATCATGCCTTTGTCAGAAAGAGATTGATTCATGTCTGTTAAATTACTATTTCTTACTATATAATAAGAAAGACCTAAAGTAACTAATCCAAATAATAATAAAATACTCACTACTATTGCAGTTAATTTCTTACTAATAGACATTTGCTGCTTCTTGCGTGTTTTCATGCTTTTCCTCCTAATATGATATAGCAAATATTTCAAGCTAAGGACTATAAATGGATAATTTAGTCAATGTACTACACATTGAAGATGTTGATGTTATTCGTAGAAGTCCAGATGCGTGTTAACTATTTATAAATGCAAAATAATCTATTTATCCCCTATCATTTAACTACTATACTGCCAAAAAAATTGATTCACAACCCAGAAAACTTACTATTTCAAGTCATGATTTCTATAAATAAACGATGATATATAGTTTTTTAGTCTATATATTTTTTAGGTTAGGTTAAATTTTTACAAAAAGCTATATATTTCCTAGTATAAAAAAGAAGTATGCTCAGATCCAACTTATTTTTAGTTGATTAAAAATTTGGCTGAAATACCAATTTCCAATTCCTTGTTAGGGCTTTTTACTTATTTTGTCATGACTTATATGTAAAGGAATTTGATGATTATTGTTATGGGAATAAAATGAAAAAAGGTTATTTCTTTATTCTTAAATAAAGAAATAACCTTTTCTAATTGTTGCTAAGGCCGCGGATTACCAAATATGCCCGGTAAAATATTAGGGAGTCCTGGTATTAATGGTGGTGGGAAACCAGGATATTGCCCCCCTGGACGTGGCGGATAAGGTTGCGGTGGATAAGGCTGTGGTGGATAAGGACGTGGCGGATAAGGTTGCGGTGGATAAGGTTGAGGCGGATATGGTGGGTATGGCGGCGGATAGGAACTACCAGGAGGTGTTCCTGTACCTGCAGCAGTGATTTGACTAACATCCACAGTCACTATTTGACCATTATCTAACTGAATTTCAGCAGTTCTTCCTCCAGTTCCGAATGTCCGAATTAATGTACCTGAATAAGTACCAGTAGGGAGTGTTACCCATATTTTCATACCTGGGCGAAATTGACTGTTAAAATCATCAGGGGCTAATCTAGGATAAACCAATGAAACACACCTTTCTTCATTTTTTCTAACATATGCCTATTACGATTTTTGTCATAGGCTATAGGCTATGGATACTTAAGTTCGAATTTGTTATAAAATAAAACGATTTTCATTATAATAAGGGAAAAAGCTAAAAGGATGTTTAGCACATGGCAATTATTAAGATAAAAAAAATAAACATACAAAATTTACGAAATGTACGACAGGGTGAAATTGTTCTCGCAGTAAATTTTGAGACATTTCTACAAGCGAATGTTGTTGGCCTATATGGACAAAATGGCTCTGGAAAGACAACCATTGTAGATGCATTTAGTTTATTGAAGACACTTCTATCAGGATGGCTTGCTGAAGTGAAGTTGCCCTCTCAAAAGAAGCGACTTATATTGGCAGGAGAGCAAACAGCTAGCATGGATGTAGAATTTCTAGTTCAGAATCAATTCGGTACATTTTTTGTGAATTACTATGTGGAGCTACAGGAGGATCAACATCGACTATATACTACGTTGGAGCGCCTTACCTATCGAGAAAACACGAAAGGGAAGCGATCAAAGATTTTAGTGGCTGTGACGGAGAGGGATGTACAAATTCGTCAATCGAAACTGGATGATTTGAGTGAACAAGCACGAATTCAATTACTGGTTATTCAACAGTTAGCAAGAAAACAATATATGTCATTTCTATTCCATAAAGATATAAAGACATTATTACAGGAACGGCTTTCTGAGCTAGAAATGCAGTTGCTACAAAATATTGCTGTTGATTTTAGTCGAGACTTACATGTTGTTAATACTCAAAATATTGCCCCACTATTTGAAGAACGGATGATGCCATTCAGTATTCATTTAGAGAAAACAAGAGGTCTTATTCCTTATGATTTAAATGGACCAGCTTTATTACCAGAGGATGCATTCTATGCATTATGTGAAGTTATTGAACAAAGTAATCAAGTGCTCTCAGCAATTATTCCTGGTCTGACGATTAAAATTAATATCATTACAAAGCAAATGATGGACAGTGGCGAGCAAGGAATTCGTTTTGAATTTTTGTCTCAGCGCGGGGAGCAGGAATTACCGCTACGAACAGAGTCAGAGGGAATTTTAAAGATTATTTCTATTCTTAGTGTATTAATTGCTGTATACAATAATCCGAATGCATGCGTGGTTATTGATGAATTAGATTCAGGTGTATTTGAATATTTGTTAGGTGAGTTGTTAACAGTGATAGATGAGGATGGAAAAGGGCAACTTATTTTTACTTCCCATAATCTACGTGTGTTAGAGGTGCTAGCTATTAAAAATTTATGGTTTACGACAACAAATGAACATCACCGTTATATGCAGCTAAAAGGTATCAAAGAAGTGAATAACGCTAGAGATGTCTATTTACGTGCTATCCAGCTTGGCGGGCAAGAGGAAGAGATATATAAGGAAACTAAAACATTTAAAATAAAGCGGGCTTTTCGTAAAGCAGGTGTTCAACATGACTAAAAAAGTACTTTTGATTATTGTGGAAGGGCAGACGGAGCAAATTATTTTAGAGGATTATTTAGATGCTCATTTTGCGAACTCCACAATACGTTTTGATGTACAACGAGAAGATATCTTAACAAAGTGGGATGCGCACAAACGAATACCGAATATTAAAAACAGTGTTGTACGAGTGATTCAAAGCTATCTTGAAAAATATAAATTTTTAGCCAATGATTTAACAGCGGTTGTTCATATTACAGATGCAGATGGATGCTTTATCGCACCAGAGTGCGTCAAGGTAGATGAGCGTATCGAGCAAAACTTATTTTATACAGAGGATGCTATTTTAGTGAAGTCGGATAAACGCAAAGAACAAATAGAACAACGCAATGATATGAAGGCTAAGAATGCTAGAATTTTGATTGCCAATGACCACTTTAGCATTAACCGTATGAAAGTACCTTATCAATTATTTTATTTTTCTACGAATTTAGAACATGTCTTATGGAATGAGCGCAATGAAATCCCAACAGAAAAAATACAAAAAGCAGATGAATTTATGGACAATCTGACATGCACGATTGAGGAATATTTAAGCACCTATCTACCAGTTAGTTCAGAGTTGTCTTATAGGGAAAAAATAAAGAAAAGTTGGTCATTTTTAATGGAAGGCTGTCATTCATTGCATCGTGGCACGAATGTACCGCTATTGTTTGAAATGATTAAAACAGATGTAAAGTAAAAACAGGTGACGAATGGAGTCACCTGTTTTTATCTAGAGTACGTTAGTGCATTTGCTCATAGCTTCGAATATGAGTTAATATAGCTGGATCTTTAATTTTTGTATCTTCACATAGTAATAAGAGCTTGGTCATGATCTCAGCCGTCCGTGGATCATCATCCACCATCGGTAAGAAAATTCGTCCACGATGCTGAGATGGGACAGCAATAATTGGGATCATGGAACCGCCTATTTGATGCAACACACCACTTCCTAAATGTAAGGAGTAACTTGCTAGCTTACCTTCTATGAGGGCATGTTGCTTTTTCACTTCCACATTGTTTAGCTTCAATAATTTAGCCAATTCTTCTACGATGATACTGCGCATTTCAACAGTAGAATGACTTGCCTCAGGGTCTACACCACCAACATGAGCTACGCTGACAACAAGATCAATATCTCGCATAACCTCAGAGAATATCGCAGCTGGAATATCATCTAAAACGATATCTTTGCCTGTTAGTCGATCATAGAAGTAAACACCTTCGATTGCAGGTGCTTCAATTTCTGCTGGCGTAAACCAATCTGCCTGTGCATACAAGGATGCCACAATATTTTCCTTATAATATACTTTACGTGGTCCTGTTTCATAGCTGATTTGCCAGCCACGTGTTTTCAACAGGGCTACTGTTTGTGAAGGATTTACTTGATGCCCTGCATAGCGCAATGAATGCTTCTGTGCTTTTTCATCAGCATTGATGAGATATAACTCACGGAACACTTGCTTAAATGGCTGTTTAATGTTGTGCTCGAACATATAGGATTGCCACTGTCTCCATTGACCGCTCTCTAGAAGATGGTAAGGATGAGCAATCTTTATAGAGGACGAAGGAGCAAGGTCCACAATGTCAGCCGATAAAAGCTGTAAACCTTCTGATGTCAGCATTCCAACGTAATTATCGCTAATAAATAGTAGTTTTTGTAACAGCGGAGCTAGAATCGGATGAGCTAATAAATGAATGAGCTCCTCGACTGAAAATACTGTTTCTAATTCCATTGCTTGCTCAAGCGCTGGGCGTGCTCGTTTATATTGCTCTTGTAAGTCTTTTCGGGCTTCCTGCAAGGTTACAATATCAGCATGCTTTTTTAATGCAGCAGGAACGTTCTTTAGACGTTTACCATCCTTTTCAACAATAATAGCTACAGAGGCATCATCCTCTATTTGTAGATGGGCTGTAATTTGCTCGATTTGTTGTGCTTTAAATAAATGCTTCATATCGTTAAAGGCAGATAACTCCATACGCCATGTGAAGCGAGTGGCTTCTCCATCCCCTGCATTGCGCGCTAAATTTTCTAGAGCGATACTTGCTGCTCGAGCCTCACTTGCGCGGCGTTGAGCACCAAATTGCTTACTTTCCTTCAAAAACTGTTGAATAAATTGATAGCGTGTCAGGGCGTCTTTGTCATCTGATTTTATGAAAGGGATAAGACCAAGTGCGCGCAGTTTATCTTTATTGCGTTTATCTTGAATTTCTTGCATTAACGGTTTTGGACTGAGCTTACCGATAGCTGTATCTGCATAAAGCTGTGCCCGACGATGGTTGGCTCCTTCAGAAGCATATTTTGCAGCATCATAAACAAGTTTGAATTTCTTAGCCCCAAGTGTTTGATAGGCGCTTTGGAACCAAGCTAAATCGAATGCACCATCACGGAAATCCTCAGCAGTGATGCTAGAGAAAAGGGCAATCTGATCTTTGGCAAAGTCGGATAAAGAATCTGTGGTGTGAGCGATAAAATACCAGGCTGATTCTTTTAGTCCATCCCAGCCAATCACTTCACTTACAAGGTCTATCCAATGCTGGTTATACATCATTGCTTCAATTAAACGTTCTTTAGAAATGTCTGTTTTCAGCCATGCTTCTTTTAATTGCTGGGCTGTTTCTTCTTTTTTAGGGTAACAGTTAGTTAGCAATCTGGAGAATACATCCTTTTTCGTTTCTGCCTGCCAAATATATCCTCGCGCAAGTTTTTCTCCGTCAAGTGCTTGTAGAATTTGTAAGAAATAATCAATACCCTCAAAATAAGAAATGCTACTAGCTAACTTTGTAACAGCAGTAGGCGTATCACCACGTTTTAGCTCTATGGCTAAAATACGATCAATCGCTTGTTCACGAATAGTAAAGAAGTCGGTTAAATCTTCAAATGACTGTTGATAGCGTTCTCGTAATTTAGTTGGCTCGTTAAATATTTCTGAAGCGAGCGTATTGGTAAAGATGGCCTCAAATAAGTGATCTTGCGTAAATAAACCAACCTTCATTGCGTCTAAATATTGGAATAAAGATACATTGTAGACGTTTGGCTTATAGCTTTCATTTTTCATACGCTTTGTTAGCTCTTCATTGAGAGCTAGCATTTTGACATATTCACCATAGGTTGAGTAATCAGACCAGCATCGATCAGCAAATGTCTCAATGACATCTAAATCGATAATGGTAGAAGTGGAACGATAGTAATAATAACCCTTCTCTCGAACATCAAGTTGCCACTGATCAGCAGGGATTTGTTTGAATAGCTGTAACATTATGCCTACTGCCTGTTCGAAGCGATTAAATTCGGGTGCATGCTTTTCGAGTAATGAAAGTGCTTCCTGATGTAGCACTGTATCACCTGAGATTTTGTCGATGTCTTGGGATAGCACTGAGAAAATCTGTTGAATTGTATCGTCATATTTCAAGGAATTAAATTGCGCAACACGTACTTTTAAATCTTTGTATTGGAAGAACGGTTTAATTAGTGTATGAGCTGCTTCGGAAAGATCATGAGCAGCAGGGTATTCTGATAGATTATGGTAAAAATTAAAATAGGCTAAGTCCTCATTACTAAATAATGCTGTCTTCATCCATTGAACAATTTCTTTGGGGATAGGATAAGCATCAAGACTAGCATGTCGTTGATTATCCGATTTAGTTGCCATTACACTATATCTTTGTCCTAATGTAGTGCTAATGGGTGTGTCATTCCATTGGTATGTTTCATATTCTAGTTCAGCATGTTTATCTAAAAGTTGAATAAGCTGCTCTAGCTTAGATAATAATTTATCAACATCATATTGAAAGAATTTTTCAAAAGGTGTAGGTTCCTGTATATAAAGAGGAGCAAGCTGTTGCCAAGGCTCTACACCATTCATTTGAATGGCTCCATCCGAAATACAGCCATATTGAATAGGGGGATGTGGTGTATACAAGCCAAAGCCATTACTCTCGTTATACTCAGGGACATCCCTTGTAATTAATTGCTCTAACAAAACTTGCTCGTTTTTAGTTACTTTTGGTAATAAGGAGCATAAAGCTGTAATTTGCTCGCTTGCTAAGTTGTATTGCTTAGAGGCTACTAGTAGTAATTCAAGCCCTCCAAGTCTCTTTAACTGCTTACTATCTTTTATCAGCCTTTCAGCACTTTGTAACAGATTATTCTGTGTCTGAACTTTTAAGAGTGAAATAGCTTCTTTACGAAGTGCACCTGATTTATTTGCTAAAAGATCTTCAATCTTTGCTATTTCTTCTTCTGTTGGTGTTAGAGCATGTATTTTCTTTAACGCAAGAGAACGATTGATGGAACTGCGATCCCGTAATGAATTAAATAAAAATTCACGTTGACCTTCTGTGACAGGGACAAGACAATAAATATTCAGTAGGCCGATTCTGCTAGATGGTGAGTAAGAATCTGCATGCTCAATAATCCGTTGGAATAATGCCTCGTCTTGTACATGATGGGCTAAAATAATTTGTGTTGAAATTAAATCTTCTAATGACAAATGGACATGGACAAAGGATAGAGGTTTACCTGTAATGTTAAGTCCATCTTTCGTAATTTCATTTTTTGCCCACTCAAGCTGTTCAAATAAAAGGTATTCAATCCCTTGTAACTGTGTGTTTTCTTGCATGAAGGTTTGAAGGATTTGCGCCCATTCATTGTCTCTTGCATACTCACTATTAATATGGTGATTAGCATAAAGAAAATTGCCCCATGCAAAGGCAAACAACTCGATATCTTTTGTTGATAAGATTAAATCCTTTACAAATGGCGCAGTGAAGGAAATTTTCGATAAGTTTTTCAAAAAGGCAAGCGTTGTAAGTTGGATATGCTTGTCACGCTTTAAGAGTATTGTTACAAGGTCATTTAATTTTGTATAGTCCTTTGTAGCAGTTGCCCATAATGCAACATAGATATCAATTGTACGTTCACTCGTTAACAGTTGTTCAACAAAGCTGTCTTCTTCGATTGCTTGGATGGCTAATGCAAGAACTTCCTCTGTTATTTTTTGATTTTCGAAACTATTATAGCCAAGTCCCATCCAAGTATCGACTGCTCGAATTACAGAGGAGAAGCGTGTTAGGCGATGTTCCTGAATAAGCTTCATCATGTTGAGTTGTGCATCAAGATTGCCATGGTCAATATTTTCTACTATTGCCTGTCGTAAACCTTCTTGTCGTGCAGCTGCTAATAAGAGTTTGCCAAGTGCATTATGCATCCGGTGATTACTCGATTTAAAAATACCTCGAATGAATGGATGACCGAAAAAGCTACTTTGATGTTCATCAAATAAAATACCTTCTACTGCTTCTTCAATTGACGGGTTTTCTAATGATAGTTCTTCAGCAAGCAACTGCTCAAAGACATTAAAACCCATTACTTTTGTATTTTCATTCTTTAAGACATAGGAGCTATAGTTTGGATAGGTTCCATGCTCATATTGACGATGATTCGTTAACAACTCCTGCAAAGTAATTTCCTCAAATGTCAGCATTTCTTCTATTAATTGTAAACATTGAAACAGATGGTCTTGCACTGGTTGAGAAGAACGAAAAGATCGACGTAAAACACCTCTTTGGAACATTGTAGCATCAAAGCGTAATGCTAGTTTCTTGATCTTAAGTGCACGTTCTTGTGAAGAAAACATGGTAAGCACTTCAAATAATGGTCCACTAAATAGTTCTTCAAGTGATGAATATTGCTGAGCAGCTATAAGCGTTTCAATGTCATAATCTCTATTGTCCATGTATTTTAACAATGCAGCTGCTAAAGGCTGTATTGCTATAGGTGCAGAATCAACTATACTTTGAAAATGTATTTTTTGTTCATGTGAAAGTGTCATATAAATCCCTCCTTACCAAATTCGTCCTGCAAGCATAGTAAGTTTAATAAATGTAAAGACATCGTATTCCTGTATGTTTAATGGTGTAGAAAGAGAATCTAAAGATTCTTCATTATGAAGGACTAAAAACAGCTCGTCCTGAAATGCTTGAAGCATTGTGGAAATAGCTTGATCCACTGACTGTACAGTATCCTTTTTCTTTTCTCCAAAATGTACTTTGCCATATTGAGCAGCTTCTTCTAGTTGCTGATCCGATAAATAAACATGAAGTGGTGTATCTACCATTTTCTCATTAAATTGTTGAACCTGCTGTGTAACAAGCTGAACAAGTAAATCTTGTAACGTTATGACAGGCTCTTCAATTGAAAATGAAATTTTTTCAAGTTTACGAGACTTCTTACCGATTACTTTTTGCTGGTAAAATAAACGCAATCTAACACCTCCTTACAATAATTTCATTATACAAGAGTGAGAACAGGGAAAAGAATAAGGCATATGACGCTAGTTGCGTAAAAAAATTTGGGAAAAGTGTTATCAAAAGTAGCCTGCTACAACTGATTTGTAGGGTAGAAAGTGGGTAAAAATTTACTGAAGATTATGCAGAAAATAGAACATTTGTACGATTATTGTTATCAAGATAAGTATCATTTTGCGTTTTTTTATTCTAATAACGGTGAAGAAGCAGAATATATTATTCATTTAACTTTTTAGACATACGTATTTAAAAGAACATTCTTTCATGAAATCTCATAAACGAAGATTATTATCATTAGTATTAAATAGGTGACATAATACAGCCTACTATTTATTTGCTATAAAATAGTGGTGTACTTTTGTGGAGTTGTTAACAGACATCTTTTCATCTCTGATTTCATAAGCTTTATAGGTATGATTTTATAAAGCTAGAAGGAGGCAAAATCATTCAAATACACGTTGTACGGGCTGGCGAGTCTTTATGGGGAATTGCACAGGCGTATGGGGCTACGGTTCAGAGCATTATAGATGCCAATCAAATTCCAGAGCCAAATCGTTTAGTTGTGGGGCAAGCTCTTGTAATCCCGATTGTCGGAAGCTTTTATTATGTACAGCCAGGTGATAGCCTATGGTCAATTGGCCAACGTTTCGGTATTAATTATGTAACACTTGCACAAGTAAATGGCATTAATCCAAATCAACCATTAGCAGTTGGAACGAGATTATATATCCCACAGCCACCAAAAACAAGGGCAGAAACATTAGCCTATTTAGAGCCGAGAGGAACATCAGTTAGTGAAGCACTCTTGAATCAAGCGAGGGAAGCGGGTCCTAATTTAACATATTTAGCTTTATTTAGCTATGAGGCTAGGCGTGATGGTACTTTACAGAGGCCACCAAGCCAAGGTGTGACACAAATTGCAAATGATACGGGAGCATCAATGGCAATGGTTATTTCTAATTTGGAGAATTTTAGTTTTAGTGGTGAATTAGCGAGAGATATTTTTCAAAGTACAGCTGTTCAAGATTTATTATTTGATAATATTCTTGCAGAAGCAAAGCGACTTGGGGATGTTAAAGATATCCACTTTGACTTCGAAAATTTGCCAGCAGATCAACGACAAGCCTATAACAATTTTTTAAGAAGAGCTGTAGAAAAATTTCACGCTCAAGGATATACAGTGTCTACAGCATTAGCTCCTAAAACAAGTGATAGTGAACGAGGACCATGGACAGCGGCACATGATTATAGAGCACATGGGGAAATCGTGGACTTTGTTTTACTCATGACTTATGAATGGGGATATTCAGCTGGCCCACCAATGGCCGTTTCACCTCTCCCAGAGGTAGAAGCAGTTGTAAAATATGCGGTGAGTGAAATACCTGCAAGCAAAATTATGTTGGGGCAAAATTTATATGGCTACGATTGGACGTTACCTTTTGTTCAGGGGGGACCGTATGCAGAAGCGCTTAGTCCACAGCGAGCCATTGAAATTGCTAAACGTTATAATGCAGCAATTCAGTATGATTGGAGAGCCCAAGCACCATTTTTTGAATACTATGATGAGCAAGGTAGGGCGCATATGGTATGGTTTGAAGATGCTAGATCTATTCAAGCTAAATTCAATCTCATTAAACAATATAACCTTCGTGGTATTGGTTATTGGAAATTAGGACTACCATTCCCTCAGAACTGGGTGTTAATTGGTGCCAATTTTGATGTGGTAAAGAAATGAGAAAATGAAGAAAAAAGGACGGATTGCCCAATGTATTTTCTTCGAAGAGGAAATTATCTGTAAAATTCATTTCTAATTATGGGTAAATATATTATAATTATGGTAAATAGTATTTTAGGAGGTATATTTTGGGTAAACTTAAAAAGTTAGGTATTATTTTAACAACTACTGCATTTTCTGTTGGTATTCTAGCACCCGTTTCACAAGCTTCTGCAAATGTGAAAGAACCTTCAGAGCGTATTGCAATACAGTTGGCTGCCTCAGAGACGAAAGTGACAAAAGGTATGCTAATTAACAAATTACGTGCACTATTCCCTGAAGAGTTCAAATTTGTAGCTGATAATGAGTTTAATTCTGGAGGCGGTCATTTCTTTAGAGATGATACAACGGTCCGTTATGATTTGAACTTCCATAAAACGGTAAATGGTAAAGATGTATATGGTGGTTTTACATTTAAAGGTGAAGATTTAGAGTTAGAACATTTCTATTATCAGCCAGCTAATATCGCTGAAGCAGTATATCCCGCAAAATATTCAGAGACTGAAGCAAAAAAAATTGCAGATGACTTCCTAAGAAAATTTGCGAAAATAGAGAACTATAAACTCCGTGAAGATGGCTTCGGTTATTACAATGACATTAATCGTCCATTATCACAACCTATTACCTACTCATTTGTTTATTCACCAACCTATAATGGAGTGCTTATTGGCGATCAAAGTATCACTATAGATGTTCTTGCTAATGGTCAAATAACAGGAATGTATAAAAATACAGAATCAATTGGTAAAGCAACCTTTGATAGCTCAAGCCAGAAAAAAAATGAGGAAGAAATTGTTGCACAAGTACGTGATAGCTTAGCAGTTGAACTTCGTTATTACGTTGACTATTTTAGCGATCAACGTAATGTGAAGCTTGTCTATATGCCAGCAACAGGATTTAATGGTGTACATGCTTTAACAGGTCAATGGCAAACAACGAATGGCTTCTCTACACAAGTTCCAAAGACGAAAAGCGCCGAGAAAATATCCTCACAGCAATTACCACCAAGAAAAAGCGGTATGACAGTAGCAGAGGTTGAGGAATTCGCTAAAAATTTATTAAAAGTCGATGAAGACAAGGCAAAGCTCACTATTGATATGGTTGACGAAAGAGAAAATGACAATGGTGAAACGGTTTATACAGTAAATTACATGTATATGTACAATAATGGCGGGTCTGGTACCTCTTTAGAAATTAATAAGGCAACAGGCGATATCGTGCAGTATCACGATATTATGAGAGATTTTATCAACACTGACAAAACAACTACCCTCTCTAAGGATGCGGCATTAGCAAAGGCTGTTGAATACTTAAAGCAATGGGCTCCATCCTATTTACATGAGTATTCGATGCCAATTGATGATCCTGTATATGATGATTATAGTAAAGATTATTACTTCTCCTTCCCACGCATCGTAAACGGGATTGCGGTTGTTGGAGATGAAATAAACGTAGGTATTGGCTCTGATGGGTCATTACGTTCATTGAATGTTAATAAGCAAAAGATTAATAACTGGCCTTCTCTTAGTCAGGTAATCTCTGCTGATAAAGCAAAAGAAGCATATAGTAAGGCCCTTACATTACAGTTACAATATATAAAACAAGATACTGAAGGTAAACAACATTATGATCTAGTCTATGCTCCAACTTACAACGGTAGCTTAGTTAATCAGATTGATGCAATTACTGGTGAATGGTTGTATGAGGTAGATGACTCAAAAGAAAAACCATCTATTTCACACCCAACAGCAGCCAATGAATTAAATTATCTTTTACATCAAAATGTATTAGAGGTAAAAGATATAGCAAACTTTAATGCTGATGCTGCTGTGACAAAGGGAGAAGCATTAAAGATTCTACTAAAATCTTTAACATATGGCCATTTTGGTAGTGGCGATGGTGAAAAGCAAACCTTCAGCAATATCGATAAAAACCATCCATTATATGGAGTGGTTGAACAAGCTGTAAGAATGGGAATTTTACAGCCAGCAAACCAATTCGCTTTGGATGAAACATTGACTCGTCAAGAGCTAGCAGTATGGGCTGTTAAAGCAATGCAATTGGAGAATGTTGCAAAGTATAAGGATATTTACAAATTAAACTTTGCGGATGCAGCTTCTATTGATCCAGCGTATACAGGCTATATAGCAATAGCAAATGGGATGGGGCTGATTGATACACAGCAAAATAACTTTAATGCTACCAAGAGTGTGTCATATGCTGATTTAGCTGTGTCAACAGTTCGTTTAGCAAAAGCTATTCAAGAAAATAAAGTGGATCGTAACTTCTATTATTAAGTCGCATTCCATGAAAAGGGTATCTCCTTATTTGTAGGAGATGCCCTTTTTAGGTTAGTTTGTAGAAGAATGGGGAAATAATATGTAAAGAAAGGAGTGAATAAATTGAAATTGAAATTTATTTTAGTGATTTCTTTAATGACTGTTATTCTTTACGGCTGTAATAAGGATGAGGTAAAAGATGTGCCTGCAAATGCTCCAGCAGATCAGAATGCTACACAACAGACGGGTGAGACGCCAACTGACCAAGTGACATTTAATTTTTTAGAGTTTTCTTTAGATGTTGATTACTCTGCAACGGAGTCTTATGAGGTAGAATATGAGGATAAAAAAACAGGAATAGAAGCAAAATTAGAAGATGATCGAAAAAATGAAAAACTGCAGGGCGATGAAGCTTATACTAAATTAGAGCCGTTATTTAAGCAGTTGAATTTTGATTCTACAACATCTAATGATGAAGTGATTGATCAAGTAATCAAAGTATTTAATATTGAAGATAACTATCAATCCATTGAAGTGGATGTCGAATTTGTAGACGGCAATGAAAAGGAATTTAAACGAATTAAATAATAAAAACAAGCCAGCTAGCTGATTTAATCAGTTAGCTGGCTTTACATTCATTTACATTCTCGTCCCCAATGTCGATGTTTAGCAAGGGCATGAACAAAAGATTTTGGATCGGTTGCAACCCCATGTTTATTGGCTATATGCTGTAAAAATAAAACATTTTCCGTATAACCTATTGTTTTACAGTGCTGATAGGCTTGTTCAATAAACTGTTCTGCTTTTGCTTGTTCATAGGAATTCTGAAAGGCTCCTGTAACATAAACCCCATCATAAAGAACTGAGGAGGTAGTAGCAAATGTTTCGTGAATTTCATAACCGCTTACTATGCCTTGTTTATTACTTACTAGTTCAACTACGATATCTTCACTTAAAAATGTAGCAATAAGTTCATTTAATTTTTCACTACTATTTTCTGTAACAATTACAGCTACTTTATTAGATTTGACACTTTCCTTTGCATTGATTACTTGGCTAACACCAGGAGAAGTTTGTTGAATATGTGGTACTTCCACTTCTACAGGTGGAACTATACCAATACGCTCAGCGATAGCTGAAGCAAGTGAGTAACTGACATGAGCATACATGTCTACAACTTGTTTTCGAATCGCTTTATTTTTTACTTTGCCAAGTTCAAAGCTAAAGGCATCGATAATATGCTTTTTCTCAATATCTGTCATACTAAGCCAGAATAATCTTGCTTGAGAAAAATGGTCTTTGAAGCTCTCACTACGTGCACGTACTTTATGCCCTTCAACTTTTTCTTCATAATGCTTATATCCACCATCTGCTTCAGAAACAGGATGTGGTGTATTATTGGCTAAGGAATTTTTATGGTAGCTAACTTGTCCCACATTAATGGTTTGTCGGCCATAGCCATCTCGTTGGTTATTATGAAATGGACAAATTGGTTTATTAATAGGAAGCTCATGGAAATTAGGTCCTCCCAGTCGTATTAACTGTGTATCGGTGTAGGAGAATAAACGACCTTGTAATAAAGGATCATTTGAAAAATCAATGCCAGGCACAACATGCCCGACATGGAATGCGGCTTGTTCCGTTTCTGCAAAAAAATTATCCACATTTTTATTCAAGGTCATTTTCCCAAGAATGCGTACTGGAATTTCTTCTTCAGGCCATATTTTCGTGGCATCAAGAATATCGAAACTAAATTTGAATTCATCTTCAACGGGAATAAGTTGCACACCAAGCTCCCACTCTGGGAAATACCCACGTTCAATGGATTCCCATAAATCTCTGCGGTGAAAATCGGGATCTTTTCCAGCAATGATTTGTGCTTCATCCCATACTAATGATTTTACCCCAAGTACAGGTTTCCAATGAAATTTAACAAAGTGGGCTTTTCCTTCGGCATTGATAAAGCGATAAGTATTAACACCAAAGCCCTCCATCATTCGGTAGCTTCGTGGAATCGATCTATCTGACATATGCCACATAACCATATGAGCAGACTCCTGATTATTTGCAATGAAATCCCAAAAAGTATCATGGGCACTTTGTGCTTGTGGTATTTCGTTATTTGGTTCTGGCTTTACAGCGTGTACAAAATCGGGGAATTTAATAGCATCTTGAATAAAAAATACTGGTATGTTATTTCCGACTAAATCATAATTGCCCTCTTGTGTATAAAACTTAGTAGCAAAGCCGCGTGCATCACGAACAGTATCTGCAGAGCCTTTAGACCCAGCAACGGTAGAGAAGCGGACAAAAACAGGGGTTTTAGTGCCTTTTCCATTTAAAAATTGAGCCTTTGTAATATCACTTGCGCATTCATAAGTTTCAAAAATTCCATGAGCGGCTGAGCCACGTGCGTGTACTACTCGTTCAGGAATTCGTTCATGGTCAAAGTGAGTCATTTTTTCACGGAAATGAAAATCCTCTAGTAAAGTGGGTCCTCGCTCACCTGCTTTTAGTGAATGTTCATCTTCCGATATTTTTAATCCTTGATTGGTTGTGAGAGGTTGATCTTTATCACTTACTCGGAATGCTTCTAGCTGTTGTTGTTTTTGATTGACATCTTTTTTCATTTAGAATCCTCCTTTATAAGTTACAACTACCTTCTACCCGAACGAAAAGATGACAAACATAAAGAAACAAATTGTTTGCTGTTTAAAAATGTATATGTTATTATTATCTCGAATTAGAGATAATTAAATTCGAAGTAAAAAGAGGGAGTCGTATGAAGCAAAACAATCGTAACTTAAAAGCATTTACGGTCTTGTTCCGAGCATATCAAACGATTCAAGATGCAACTAGAAGAGATTTACTTCAATTCGATTTAAATCAAACTGAATTTTCGGTTCTTGAATTTTTGTATCACCATGGAGAACAACCAGTTCAAATGATTGGTAAAAAAATATTAATTGCAAGCAGTAGTATTACTTATGTGATTGATAAGCTCGAGCAAAAGGGCTATGTGTACCGTAAGGCATGTCCAAGAGATCGTCGTGTTACGTACGTATTACTAACGCTTGAGGGACAGGTTTTGATGGAGGAAATATTCCCTAAGCATGAACAGAAAATAAATGAGATATTTGAAGTATTGGAAGCCCAGGAGCTGGACAACATGATTTTATCACTTAAAAAAGTTGGCAAGAACGCCACTAACCAATAAAAAAATTTAAATATATATCTCGATATCGAGATATATAGGAGGAGCATACTATGAATCATTTAAAAGGTGTACACCATGTAACGGCTATCACAAGTAGTGCTGAAGAAAATTATAAATTCTTTACCTATGTTTTAGGAATGCGCTTAATAAAGAAAACAGTGAATCAGGATGACATTCAAACATACCATTTATTCTTTGCAGATGATAAGGGTAGTGCGGGTACAGATATGACGTTCTTTGATTTCCCTAATATCCCAAAAGGTGTACATGGTACAAATGAAATTTCAAAGACTTCTTTCCGTGTACCAACGGATGCTGCTTTAGATTATTGGATAAAGCGCTTTGACCGTTTAAATGTGAAGCATACAGGTATGAAAGAACAGTTTGGTAAAAAAACACTATCTTTCGTAGATTTTGATGATCAGCACTATCAGTTAATTTCTGATGAGCACAATACAGGTGTGGCGGCAGGTACGCCTTGGCAGAATGGCCCCATCCCACTTGAGTATGCCATTACAGGTTTAGGACCAGTTTTTGTCCGTGTCGCTAATTTTAAATACTTTAAGGATGTTTTAGAAAAGGTAATGCTTTTTACAGAGATTGCAGATGAAGGGGACTTCCATTTATTTGAAGTAGGCGAGGGAGGAAATGGCGCCCAGATTATTGTCGAGCACAACACAGTGTTACCCGTTGCTCGTCAAGGTTTTGGTACTGTTCACCATGCTGCCTTTCGTGTAGAGGATCGTTCGGTATTAGATGAATGGACTGCACGTTTCGAAAGTTTTGGTTTCCACACTTCTGGCTATGTAAATCGTCATTTCTTTGAATCATTGTATGCACGAGTAGCTCCGCAGATTTTATTTGAATTGGCTACAGATGGTCCAGGATTTATGGGCGATGAACCATATGAAACATTAGGAGAAAAACTGTCATTACCACCATTTTTAGAACCAAAACGTGAACAGATTGAAAGTCTTGTTCGTCCGATTGACACTGTAAGAAGTTCCATTATGTTCGATAAAGAATATGAGTAACACAATTTCATCCAGTTGGGAAAGCAAAGCCCCACTGGATGTATACATAACTGTATTGGGGGATAAAAAAATGGAATTTTCCAAGCTGATTGATAAGCGTCGCTCTGCTAATAATTTTATCAAGGACGTTAAAATGACTGAAGAAGATATACGCCCTATTTTGGAGGATGTTAAGCTTGCCCCTTCAGCATTTAACTTACAGCATGCTAATTATATTGTTGTGCTGGATGAGGATATGAAAGAAAAGGTGAGAGAGGCAGCATATGGTCAATATAAAGTACATTCAGCTTCAGGTGTAATTCTTGTACTAGGTGACAAGGAAGCATATAAAAATACTGCTGAGTTAAGTCAGGGCATGGTGGATTTAGGCATAATTACAGCGGGTGAACTAGAGGATATTGTAGCAGAGAATACAAGATTTTATGAGGATCGCGGTGAAGGATTCATGAAAGATGAAGCCATTCGTAATGCTTCTCTGTCTGCAATGTTATTCATGCTAGCTGCGAAAAATCGTGGTTGGGACACTTGCCCAATGATTGGCTTTGATAATCAGAAAATGCGTGAGCTTTTCAATGTGCCAGAAACACATGAAATAGCCTTAATGATTACTATTGGAAAAGAAAAAGAAAGCAGTCGTCGATTACGTGGGTATCGCAAGCCAGTTGAAGAATTTGCCATTTATTATTGAAATGGTATAAAATACAATAGCTATACAAATACTATGAATAATGTACATTTAGGAGGAAACATCATGAAAGTAGTAGCAATCGTAGGTAGTATCCGTAAAGAATCTTATAATATGCAATTAGCTCAATTTATTCAAAAACGTTATACAGAAAAGTTAGATCTTGAAGTATTAAGCTTAAAGGACCTACCAATGTATAATCAAGATATTGAAAATGAGGCTCCACAAGCAGTTCTTGATTTTAAAGCAAAAGTAAAAGCTGCAGACGCTGTACTTTGGGTTACACCAGAATATAATGGTACAGTTCCTGGGGTTATGGTAAATGCTATTGATTGGCTATCTCGTGTAGATAAAGTAATGATTGGCAAACCATCTATCATTATGGGTGCATCAATGGGGAATTTAGGTACTGTAAAAGCACAATTACATTTACGTGATATTTTATTCTCTCCAGGCATTAACTCACCATTACTTAGCGGTAATGACGTTTATATTGGTGCTGTTCACACTAAATTTGATGAAGAAGGCAATTTAACTGATGAAGGTACAGTGAAATTCCTTGACGTAGTTATTGATAATTTCTTAAGTTGGGCAAAAAAATACGTTTAATTAAAATATAACCCATAAGTATACAATATACTTATGGGTTATATTGTTGAAAAAAAGAGGATGTCACTAGCAAAAAAAGCTCTTTTGTTAAGGCGAATGGTTGATTTCGTTTCCGCTAGCGTCCGATGCCGCTTCCCTCAATTCCGTTCGCTCTAGGGTCTACTCTGTGACGCTAGCTCCTCTCCCATCAACCATACATCAAGAGATTATTTTTCATATTAGCAGTAGCGGATAAAATAGCCCATTAGAGAAATGATAGGCACTTGGAGAAGTGATTAGTTACCCATAAAATCTTTGCTAAGATGGTAATTCTTGTGAAACGGCAAGCCTTTTTCATACAAATTCTAATGAATGTTCAATACTATGACCCATAGGTATACAATATACTTATGGGCATTTTTTGTTTGGAAAGATGCTACTTCTGCATGAAATCTTCACACTTTCAAGATATACTTTTAAGAAATTCTAAAATGGTGGTTACGGATGAGAAAATTATCATTAAAGCTGGGCATTATCTTCTTCATCACATTGTTTTGTATTGAAACCTTTATGATGTTTTTTTTGCATGTTTCCTTGACGAATTCTAGAGTGGAAGAGGAACTAGAGCGTTTACAAGCGAGAGGAAATTCACATCGTACTATATTAGAACAGAACTTCAATAATGAAACACTAGCACATGTCGTTCTTATGGAATCAGAAGCAAGTACAGATGTCGTGGTGACTGACCATTTCGGGACAATCCTTGCATCCTCACAGCCACATCAAGAAATCAGTGATCTGATTCGTGAAATAGAGGGGGAAATACCTTATGAAGGAAGGGTTTTACAAGACAATTGGCAAGAAGTTAAAGCAATTGCGACTATAAGCCCTATTCAAAATCAGCAAGGAACGATTGGCTATGTATTTATGTTTCAAAATACCGATTCCATCCATGCATTAATGAAACGGCTGAATAAGCATTTTCTCATCGTGGGTATTGTATCTGGTCTAGTCAGTATTGCAGTCATTGTTGTTCTATCTCGTAAGCTGGCTAAGCCACTTATTCAAATGAAAGAGGCTACATTGAAAATGAGTAAGGGTGATTTTACAGTTGCTCTTTCTACGAATGGAAAAGATGAGCTTGGGGATTTATCAAATGCTATCCAGCTTTTATCCAATGATTTAAATCATCTAAGGCAAGAGCGTAAGGAGTTTTTATCGAGTATTGCACATGAGCTTCGTACACCGCTAACTTTTATTAAAGGCTATACAGACATTCTTGCTAAACGGGATTTAACAGGGCAAGATCGTCAAAAGTATTTAGCTATTATAATAGAAGAAACAAATAGACTTTCTAGATTAATCAAAGATTTATTTGATTTAGCGAAAATGGATGAAAACTCATTTGTAATTGAAAAACATTGCTTACATTTAGAGCCGTTTTTTACAAGCATTGAAGAAAAATTAAGTCCCGCTTTTCAAGATAAAGGTATCTATTTAGTTGTACGTTGTGATAATGGCTTAACACTATGTGCAGATGAAGCAAGACTTGAGCAAATTCTGATTAATCTATTAAATAATGCATTAATCTATTGTGCACCAGGAGATATGACTACAGTCACTGTAAAACAAGACAGTGGAATTTTAAGCATCATCGTTGAAGACACAGGGAAAGGAATTCCAAAGAAGGATTTACCGTATATTTTTGATCGGTTTTATCGAGTGGAAAAATCACGTAGTCGTGCTTTAGGTGGATCTGGACTTGGGCTTGCTATTGTCAAGGAGCTAGTACAAGCACATGGGGGAGAAATAAAGGTTAGAAGTGAAATAAATAAAGGGACTACTTTTGAATTATCATTTAAAGGAGTAGAAATGAATGAAAACGATTTTATGCATTGATGATGAACCAAGAATGTTAGATTTATTAACCCTTTATTTGGAACCACTATTTAATTGTAGAGCAATGTCTTCTATACAAGAGGCATTGCATTTTTTAGAAGAAGAGCATGTGGATTTAGTTCTTTTGGATATTATGATGCCAGAGATGGATGGGTGGCAGGTTTGCCAGGAAATTAGGAAGTTTTGGGATGTTCCTATCATTATGCTTACTGCAAAAGGAGAACACGCTGATATTGTAAAAGGTTTAAATCTTGGTGCTGATGACTACGTTTTAAAGCCTTTTGATGAGGAAGAATTGTTAGCACGCATACATGCTGTATTAAGAAGAACGATATCTGAAGAAAAAGTGATTAACTTTGAAGGGCTTTGTTTAGATAGAGAGTCCTTTGAAGTATATTTTCAACATAAGGCAATTCCATTAACACCAAAGGAATTTGCCATGCTCGCCCTATTTTTAGATTATCAAAATAGAGCATTTTCTAGAGAACACCTTATACATGCCGTTTGGGGATATGATGTAACGATTGAAGATCGTACCATTGATTCACATGTACGTAATTTACGAGAAAAATTAAGAAAAAGTGGTTTTCCGGCGGATGATTACTTGCAAACCGTTTGGGGCATCGGCTATAAATGGCATAAGTCTGCAAAGAGAAAGCAAATGGAACATAAAAGCTAGAAAATAACCTCTACCAGAATTGAAGGTAGAGGTTATTTCTATTATTTTGGACTAAGCTCTTCTTCTGTTACCCATTTATGATTTGTTACAGCTTCACCACTTGTAGTGGAAGTATAATCAACCATATATACAGTTGTTTGCACAGCCTCGTCAATAAGGACAGTCGCATTTTCCATACCTTCCATATGTGTTGCGTCCGTTTTTACTTCTGTTCCAGGAGCCAGTTGTGCTTCTTGTGGGTCAATTAATTCTTCATGAATTACCCACTTATGCTTTTCTATTCGCTTTCCACCAGTTGTAGGCTCATAGGAAATAACATAGGCAGTTGTAGTATAGGCACCTACTATTGTTGCTTCGGCCCCTTTCATACCTTCCATATGTCCATCTGTAATAATGGCTGTGCTTCCTATAGGAAATTTCGGATTTTCAGCTTTTTTTAACGTTACTGGTACTTCGCCAGAACTTGAATGGTTCATTGTAGAATGATCCATTTCTTCAGCAGCTTCATTAGAAGTGGACGCAGGTTTTGTTTGATCCTCTGTACAAGCCGATAAACTAATTAGAGCGACTACTGATAATAGTCCGACTGACCATCTTTTATTGAATTTCATATGATATCCTCCTCACTATGTGCTCCTAATGTAGCAAATAAATGTGCAGAAACGATGGATATAACCTATGAAAAACATTTCTTTAGTCTGGCGGGGAGATATGCTATTGAATGGGCATGATCTTCAATGTTTTTTGTAATCTATGGGCGAAGATACCAGCAAAAATAGCTAAAATAATATCTTTTGGTAGTGGAGGAATCATCCAAAGCCAAGCGAGCTTATATGAAAAATTCTCTGGCGCACTTGCCCATAGCTTATAGGCAAAAAACATCCAATTTGTTCCTATCAAATAATTTATAGCCGTTGCTACCAAAGCAGCTACGATAAAACTTTTCTTTGTTCCGCTTCGTTCTACGATTAACCCCGCAACAAATGCCGCAAATATAAATGTAATAATAAACCCAAAGGTAGGGCTTAAAATTTGGCCAATTCCACCACCGAAACGAGCAAAGACAGGAGCTCCTGCCAATCCTACGCACATATAAATTGTGCAGGCGAGCGCACCTTTTCTACTACCAAGAATAAGCCCTGCTAAAATTGCAAAGAAGGTTTGAAGCGTAATGGGTACACCACCAACTACCATAAAAGGTGCAAAGGAAGTGATATTAGCACCCACCATCATTAACGTTGTAAATAATCCAATGTAGGTAATGTCAACAGTTCTTAACTTATGGTGACTATGTTGTGTAACAGTTGCCATGATTTCACCTCGTTTTATAAGTTATTACTGCTAGTGTAAAAAACGAATGTATTTGTGTCAACCTTATTATTTATATAAGTTAACTCAATTGTTGAATTAAATTGAAGTAGACTATCTATCTATAAAAATGTATGATAGAACCGTCACAATTTTATAACTTCAAATACTATTGGTGTGACATTTTGAATGTCACTTAAAAGGGAAGTCGGTGGAAGTCCGACGCTGTCCCGCAACTGTAACGAGGAATCCTATAATATGATTTGCCACTGTTTAAGAATGGGAAGGCAATTATAGGATAGTGAATCGAAGCCAGGAGACCTGCCATTTAGTAATACCTGTAATGCCCACGAGGATGCAAGCAATTACGGACAATAGCTGGATATTTTTCTGACTTTGTTTAATCTTGGGTATTTCTATGCGCATTTTCGCATGGGATACCTTTTTTTATTGCTTCATTCATCAATATTCAGTAGGAGTTTAAAACAGATGAATAAAAAATTTATGTTATTTTCCTTCGTACTTTTCATGGTATTAATTGTTTCAATGACCTTTGCTGTAATGGTTGGCTCAGTTTCAGTTACACCGTTATATGTATGGAAAGTTATTCTTTCTAAAATTCCTTTTATACAAAATTCGATCGAGCAAGATTGGAGTCGCTCTCAGGAAATCATCATCTGGCAAATAAGAGCACCTCGTGTTTTGCTAGCTGCGATAGTAGGAGCGGGGTTAGCTATTGCAGGGGCAGCCATTCAGGCACTAGTACGTAATTCTATTGCAGACCCGTATATTCTAGGGATTTCTTCAGGGGCAGCTGTCGGAGCTACTTCTGTGATTATTTTAGGAGCCTTTTCATTTTTAGGTATTTACGCTCTTTCAGTATCCGCATTCCTTGGTTCATTACTTGCCATTGCACTTGTCTTTTTCTTATCACGTGTTGGGGGACGTGTCTCTATTTTCCGCTTGCTATTGGCAGGCATGGCTGTGTCCTTTATCTTAACGGCTATCTCTAACTTTATTTTAATGATGTCAAAGCAAGAAGGGGCCTTAAAGGCTGTTATGTTTTGGATGCTAGGTAGTTTAGCTGGAGCCAAATGGAATAATATTGTGATTCCAGCTTTCGTATTCTTGGTTGTATTTGGGCTACTGTGGCTACACTATCGCAATTTAAATTTATTATTACTAGGAGAAGAGGCGGCAGTGACATTAGGCGTTAATCTTCAGCAATTCCGTATTCAGTTAATACTACTAGTATCTCTATTAACAGGTGTGCTTGTCGCAGTTAGTGGTTCTATAGGATTTGTGGGATTGATTATTCCCCATATTGTGCGTTTAATTGTGGGCTCAAACTATAAATACGTAATACCTATCAGTGCTTTAATAGGTGGAATATTCTTAGTATGGGCAGATGCCTTTGCTCGAATTATTATTGCTCCTCAGGAAATGCCAATTGGTATTATTACAGCTTTTTGTGGAGGACCATTTTTCATTTGGCTTCTCCGTCGTAACAACTATTCTTTCGGTGAAGGAGATTAACTTCCATGACATTAGAAGCGAAAAAAGTATCATTCTCCATTTACGATCAGCGTATACTGCATGATGTAAGCATTCAAATAAAAGAAAAGCAATTTGTTGGATTAATTGGTCCTAATGGGAGCGGAAAATCAACATTGTTAAAAAATATGTATCGTCTCCTAAAACCTGAAAGTGGATCAGTAGTATTAAATGAGCAAGATATATTAAAGCAATCAAGTAAAGCAATTGCGAAAAATTTGGCTGTTGTAAGCCAAGAGACACCCGTATTATTTGATTTCACTGTGCATGATTTAGTCAGTATGGGAAGAACCCCACATAAAAAGCTGTTAGAGCTTGATCAAGAGAAAGATTTTCAAATTGTTAAAGAGGCTCTTAGACAAACGGGCATATCGCATTTAGAGAAACGAAGCTTTAGTTCGCTTTCTGGTGGCGAGAAAAAACGTGTCATGGTTGCAAGGGCACTCGCTCAACAAGCACAGATATTAATATTAGATGAGCCGACGAATCATTTAGATATTCAACATCAACTTCAACTTATGGATTTAATTCAGACTTTGCATTTAACCGTAGTAGCAGCTTTACATGATTTGAATATTGCTGCTATGTATTGCAATCAAATTTACGTTTTACAGCAAGGGCGAATAGTTTGTCATGGTACACCAGAGGAAGTACTTACGCCAACAGTGCTGCAAGATGTATTTGGTGTTTTTGCGGATATTCAAATACATCCAATGACAGGGAAGCCGTATCTTACATATGTTCCTGAACAGTTCACGAAGGGGTTTAGCCAAATATAGAAAAGTTTCATCTTCTATTAGATACATAAAACATCCTTTAAGGAGTGACTGTATGCAAATAGCCTTTACGAAAATGCATGGTATTGGCAACAGCTATATCTATCTTGATCTTTTCCAACATGATTACAAGGAAGATATCTTTTGTGAATTGGCTCAAAAAATGGCCAATGTCCATACTGGTATTGGCTCAGATGGATTGATTATTATCCAACCCTCTAAAATTGCTGACTGTGGTATGCGTGTATTTAATAAAGATGGATCTGAGGGGACAAATTGTGGTAACGGTCTTTGCTGTGTTGCTAAGTATATTTTTGAACGTCATATTGTACGACAAGAGCTAATTACGATTGAAACGAAATCCGGGATTATGCTGGCACAGGTAGTGGTGCAAGACAATCGTGTAATAGAAGTGATTGTCGATATGGGCAAACCTCTCTTATTGCGCAAAGACATTCCGATGTTAGGAAACCCAAATGAGCTTGTCATCAATGAGATATTTCCTTTACCCCAACAATCTCTTTTGGTAACAGCTTTGTTTTTGGCAATCCGAATACTGTAGTTTTTGTGAATGCGATCGAGCAAGTACCATTAGGAACATTAGGCGGTATTATAGCAAACGATATGAGATTTCCTTATCGCTGCAATGTTGAGTTTGTAGAGGTTGTTCATGAGAAGGCATTAAAATGCTGCGTTTGGGAACGAGGTTCGGGTATAACAGAGGCATGTGGGACAGGTGCTTGTGCAGCGGTAGTGGCTGCTATATTAAATGGTTTTTGTCAGAAGGGAGAAGAGATAGTAGTCCAACTTAGTGGCGGTGACTTAGTCATACGATGGGCTGACAATGATCATATCTGGATGCGTGGACCTGCAGAATTTATCGCGGATGGTATTTATGAATTTTTATCTTAATTACTCCCATTCTTCGTCATGCCATTTTAAATAAGATGAATACAGGACGCCTCCGATTTAAGAGTGGCGTCCTATATTGTAAAGCCATTAAGATACTGCTTTTAAGCCTGCTACACCTACGATAATTGCTATGATACTGATAATACGTGATAGATTTTTGGATTCGCCAAAGAAAATGATATTTACGAGTACAGCTCCAACAGTACCAATTCCTACCCAAACAACATAGGCAATACTTAACTGCAAATAGTTGAAGGATGCATATAAAAGGGCAAAAGACACACCAAAACCACCAATATATAACATTAAGTTTCGTAATGTTTTATGCTGACTATAGAAGCGTAAGCCAACCACACCTATAATTTCAGACAATGCAGCTAAGATAATAAGTATCCAACCCATTATACATTCTCTCCTTTCGTTTGCATCTGCTCTTTAGAGGAATTATCCGCTAATTTTAGACCAATCACACCTAATAATAAAATAATCATGAACAGTCCTTTAATGGCATTAAATTCTCCTTCGAAAATGAAAATATCCATTAATGTGGTACCGATTGCACCTGCTCCAGCGAAAATAGCGTAGACTGTACCAGTAGGTAAGCTCTCACAAGCCTTCGATAAGAAATGAAAATCTATAGCAATGATTGTCACAATAATTATCCAATGCCACCATGAGCTTGCTACGTTAAAGCCAAATACCCAAAGCAATTCAAATAAACTTGTTAAAACGACGTACATCCATTCTTTTTTCATCAATAAAATCCTTTCTATTAGGTAATACAATGACTGACATTCAGTCATTTTCGAGGTAAAAGAGAACGTCACTTTTATGGGTGACGTAGGCCAAGTGCGTGAGATAGGAAGTCTATAAGCTCAAGCTTGAGCAATTTCATTGTTTCGTCCTTGCTATCATCAAATAAATAAATTTGTTCAGCAGCAGATTCAATTAGACCAATCATCAGTTTAGCAGAACGTGTTGGGTCAATTGAATCACGTATCATTCCCTGTTGCTGGCCAGATAATAAGAAATGACTCATCCAGTCATAATAGGGTGCATATATATTTTCCCATTCTTTTAAATGCTCAGTTTGCGCAATACCTGCATAAATAAGTGCAACGATATCTCCATAATCTTTCGTGATTAAGAAAACCATTTCCACAACCTCTTCAAGTTGCTGTTCAAAGGGCTTATGACTTGAAATACCTTCATCTAAGGTAGCAATAATTCTTTCTACCATATTTTTTGCAATAGCAGGCATAACAGAAAGGCGTGATGGGAAATAAAGATAAAATGTTCCTTGAGCGATCCCAGCAGCTTTAACGATATCTGAAACTTTTGTTTTTTCTATACCTTTTTCTCGAAAAACCTCAATGGCAGCTTGAATAATTTTTTCTTCTTTTGACATGCAATCCCTCACTTTTGCCTTACTTAATTATTATGTTATAGAATAAGAAAAATAATGTCAATAAAAATGACTGATTATCAGTCATTTTTTATTATCCAATGTTCGTTCGTAATTCCACAATTATGCGAAGGAGTATATTTTCTATATTTCGGGGAATTGTATAATTGAAAGGATTGATGACCATGAAAGAAATTAAGTTTGCACAATTAGACCCGCAGCAACTAGAAAAAATTAATGAGCTTGAAGAAAAGATTGGTGTAACATTAGTTGCCTATGATGCTTCCTCCACACCATCACACGGTTCCGGCGCTTTTGAGTCAAATAATAGCACTACTACAAATCATCCATCATAATGAAGTGAGAAATGCCTTGCAGTAATGTAAGGTATTTTTGTTTTATAGAATGTATTTAAAGGAGTGTTTGAATTGAATGAATTCTATGCTGATTTACATATTCATATTGGACGTACTTCTAGTGGAAGGGCAGTGAAAATTACTGGCAGTAAAACGTTAACATTAGCACGAATTTTAGAGACGGCTAGTGCAAGAAAGGGATTAGACATCATTGGGATCATTGACTGTCACTCACCTGAAGTAATCGAAGAAATGGTGAGGATGATTGAACACGGAGAACTGCAAGAACTTAAAGAAGGTGGTCTGCGATTTCAGGAAACAACTTTAATTCCCGGATCAGAGATCGAAATTTATGATCAACATTGTCAGGGTCCTATTCATGTGCTTGCTTACTTTCCTACACTAGAGCTCATGAAGCTGTTCTCAGAATGGATGTCACAACATATGAAGAATATCCATTTAAGTTCACAGCGTATTTATTGTGATGGTCAGACCTTGCAGCAAAAGGTACATGAATTGGGAGGTATTTTTATTCCTGCACATGTATTTACACCATTTAAAAGCTTGTTTGGCAAAGGGGTTCGTCGAAGTTTAACTGAAGTCTTTGATCCGCAGCTTATTGATGGTATTGAATTAGGTTTAAGCTCTGATACAAATATGGTAAGTCATATTAAAGAATTACAAGCATATACATTCGTTAGCAATTCTGATGCACATTCGCTTGGGAAATTAGCACGAGAGTATCAAAAGTTACGATTAGCAGAAGCGAATTTTACAGAATTAAAAATGGCCCTGCATGAGCAAGAGGGACGAGCGATAATAGCCAATTATGGCCTAAACCCTTTGCTTGGCAAATATCATCAAACAGTTTGTGCAAAATGTAGTCAACAGCTAAGTAAAGAGGCTACCATTTGTACAGAATGTGGGAGTACTCAAATTATAAAGGGAGTAGCTACCCGTATACAGGAGCTATCTGAAGACTTTCCCGATAAACGAAATAGACCACCTTATATTCATCAAATACCACTTGATTTCATTCCAGGTATTGGTCCTAAAATGATGGAACGTTTAATCGAAGCATTTGGTACAGAAATGAATATTTTGCATCGTGTAACAATCGACCAGCTTGAACAAATTGTGCCACATAAACTAGCCCATTTAATCGATTTAGCGAGAACGGGTCAATTAGCCATTGAAGTTGGTGGTGGTGGGATTTATGGAAAGATACAGGTTGATTAGATAAAAAATGAAATGTTTCAAAAAGATTGTTGTAATTTAACCTATTTTTATCGTTCCTCTAGTAAAATAGTGAAAATAACGACTATTTTATAAGTAGAGGAGAGAGTAAATGCGATTATCAAAGAAATTTCGTTTTTTAGCTTCAAGTGTATTGGCTTTGCAATTAGCTATACCTGTAGCAGCTAGTGCAGAAGAAGGACAGGGTGACCATATAGCACCAAGTTGGGTTGTACAAACCGATTATGTGGCACTTGGTGATTCATTAGCACATGGAATGAATGAAGTAGGTGTAATTGGATTAGGCTATACCGATTTTATTGCACAGGCATTACAGCAAGACGGCTTCCTTACTTCCTTTAATAAGGGCTTTGCTATGTCAGGCTACACAACTAAAAATGTTTTAGCTGATCTACAAAATGATGTTGCAAAAACAGTGACTGGTTTTGGCTATACAGACGAACAGGCAAAGTTACGGGCTTCTATTAAAGAAGCTGAAATCATCACATTAACAGCTGGGGCAAATGATCTATTGCCAATATTAAAAGAATCTCAAGCAACGGGAATTGACACTGTGGCTATCATAAAAGCTACTAAAGAAGCTGTATCGAACATTGCTACTATTCTATCTGAAATCAAAAAGATTAATCCACAAGCTGAAGTATATGTAATGGGCTATTATAATTCCTTCCCATACTATAGTGAGAACTTACAAAAACAATTTAATTTGTTATTAGCTACATTGAATGCAACAATTAAAACAACTACTGAAAAAGCGGGCGCTATTTTTGTTCCTACATATGATGTTGTTGCAAAGGATGTTGCCAACTATCTACCAAACCCTGAAAATATTCATTTAAGTGAAGCTGGTTATTTAGCAGTAGCAAATGAAGCATTTTTACCAATCATTAAAACAAGCTCTTTATGGGATGTCACGCAGGCTATTGGAGTAGAGGTAAAAGATCGTACAACTGTTAAGGTTAGCTGGCAAGAAGCGACAGATAATGTAGGCGTAGCAAATTACCTTGTCTATGTGAATGGAAAATTAACTTCAACATTAAATGCTGACACTACTACAATTACGCTCAAAGATTTAATAGAAAATACAACCTACAATGTATCTATCAAAGCAATTGATGCTGCTGGTAATGAAAGTGTTCAAAATCCTACAGTAACTTTCACTACGAAAGGAACAGTTAGCTTTACAGATACACAGAATCATTGGGCAAAAGATTATATTCAAACAGCTGCAAATATAGGTATAATGAACGGCTATACTGATGGGACATTTAGACCTGAGAGTAGTGTAACACGTGCCCAAGCTGCAGCTATTCTTGTAAGAAGCCTTGGCTTAACTACAGAAGAAAAAGCACCATTTACTGATATCGAAAATTATGATGCAGCAACACAGGCAGAAATTGCGGCAGCATATGTACATGGTCTTATTAAAGGAACAGATGGGAAATTTAAGCCTGGACACCCTGTGACACGAGCTCAATTAGCTTTAATGATTCATCGCGCTTATGAACAGCAATCTAATCAGCCGTATATTGCAAAAGGCAATGTGCCATTTGTAGATGTCGCTTCATATAATGCAGAAACCAAACGTGCAATCACAATGCTGTATGAATTAGGAATCGTGACAGGGGATGGAGGGAAATTTTCACCTGAGGCTGTCACAACAAGAGGTCAAGCAGCTAAAATATTTACCAATCTTAGTCAGCTACTCATTCAATAATCATTAAAAGGTAGGGGGATTGTCTCCTCTACCTTTTGATGTTTTCGTAAAAAACGAAGTATAGTCTATCTAAATAAAGGAGAATGGGATGCTGTCATTTATATTATCTGCTAAAAGATTAGGAAAAGGACTGTGGAGGTCCTTTAAACGTCCACAGTTCCTATCATTATTTACTACACTATTTTTAATCATTCTATCAGGAACTCTATTCTACAAGGGGACAGAAGGATGGTACTGGTTGGATGCCATGTATTTTGCTGTAGTGAGCTTAATTCCAACTGGAGTCGAAACAGGACTATATCCAACAACGGCTTATTCTAAAGTATTTACAATGATTTATTTAATTGTTGGTACAGGAGTAATGTTTATCATGTTATTAATGCTGGGACGCTCTATCGTAGATTTTTCTCTGAATGAAGAAGAAAAAGAAGAGGTTAAAAAACGTTTGAAAAAGTAAAATAGCAGTACAATGAATTTTTTGGACGATTCATTGTACTGCTATTTTTTTATGATAGTTTGGCAATAATGCCTTCTTCGTCATCTAAAACTAGTTCAATCCCTGTCGAGAATGGATCACCGTGTAGAACATCCTTGATCCAAACACGTAAGGCACCAATCATGGCTGCTGTATTAAGCACCTCGATTTGACCGTTGACTTCGACCTCTGCACCAAAACCTGCATCATCCTCGTAAGTTAATTCAACAAGAACATCCTCAGGGCGAATGTTTTGATAGTAGGCTTGAGATAAACAAATAGCATTAATAATATCTTGTTCGTTGATTATTTGTGCCATTGTGCTTCCTCTTTGCGCTTTTTATCTTTAAACATATTTATTATCTTCACAACAAGCATCACAATAACAACAATTGCTGCCACATTAATAAGTAAACCTAAAATATTCCCCAGTATACCCATACCACTAAATAGACTACCGAATAATAATCCAGCAAGTCCGCCAAGCATTAATCCTTTCATCAGACCACCTGAGAAAAAACCACCTTTTTTAGTAGTATCTGCTTTATTAGTAGATGTTGAGTTGTTTTTATTTGTTGTTGCATTGTTTTGATCTTTAGTAGTATCCGATTTTTGGATATTCGAGCTATTATTATTGTTAGAGAAGCCTTTTTTACCCGATTTATAGGATTTAGCTTCTGCCGTTGGCGTATCAGAAATAAATAATGTTGCACCAACAGTCGAAAATATCAGTGTCGCTGCAAAAAGAGCGGCAAGAATTTTTTTCATTACATACATTCCTCCAATATAATTTTTAATCTAATCATAAACTAGTTCTTATATAGTAATATTACATGAACTATATTAAAAAATAAAACAAACGCTTTCAAAAATTAAGCTATATCAAAAAATATGGACAAATAGTGGCAGATGTAATGATTGTAGAAATTATGCAATAGGAAGGAGTGAAAAAATGCTACTAACTTTATCAATCTTCCTTACCATTTTTATCATTTTGTACCTAACAGAAAAAAGGCGCTTTCTCAACGTTGTAGCCCTTGGCGTGATAGGGATATATATTGTCAGAGCGTTTATTATTCATTATCCTTTATTGCTACCAAATGATCAGGGGATTATTTCTGAAATGGGGATATTCATTATATTAGGAAGCTTTCCAAGTATTATGTTTATTTTATCAATAGCCATGTTTTTCAATAGTAAAGTATTATTGGAAAAGGAAGGACGCAAATTCCGTAACTTAATGTTAGCCATATTAGGGCTAAGTTTTGTTATTATGATGTTATGGTATGTATTCGTCATTTTTATTGAAATTGAAAATGTATTTTGGCATATTCTTTTCTTCTATGCGTTTTTGATTTTTGGTTATACAATGTTCTTATACACTAGTGTCCTTGCTTATTCAATATTGTATCTTCTTACACCAATACGTTATAAACCAAATTACATTATTGCATTAGGTTCAGGATTAATTGGCGATAGAGTACCTCCACTTTTAGCAAGCCGTTTAGATGAAGCAGTAAAGCAATATATAAAGTATGAGATGAAGCCTTATATCATTGTCTCTGGTGGTCAAGGAAATGATGAAAAGGTATCAGAAGCATATGCAATGAAACAATACCTAATAGAAGTACATCATATTCCGACTGACAAGATAATTATGGAGGATTGTTCAGCCAATACAGAACAAAATATGATCTTTTCAAAGCAAATAATGGACCACCATTCTCATGGAGAGAACTATCGTTCCATTTTTGTTACGAATAATTTCCATGTGTTTCGCGCAAGTATTTATGCTAGGAAAGCAGCATTAGATGCCGAGGGGATTGGCTCAAAAACTGCTTTTTACTATGTTCCTAATGCATTCACACGAGAATTTATAGGTTTATTAGCCATGTATAAATGGACCCATGTCACAGTATTTTTAATTATTACGCTATTAGTAGGCTTACTATTGAGAGCATATGTGTAACCAAACTTCAACTGTCTTCCATATAATAGTGGTAAGGCAGTTTTTTTACATAGTGTGCAAGGGAGGAAAATAATGTACGAGCAAATTTTAGCCAAGCGAAATAAAGAACGAATAATTTCCCTACAAAATCTTACACAAACTCAAGATCAGTGGTTTGCTCAAAATATAAAATTACTTACATTCGCTGAAGTTAACCTAACAGCCTTGCAGAAAATACTGTATCAAGTAGTACGAGGGTTATTAAAAGAACAGCAACAACGTCATTTACAGATTGTCCATACAGTGCAATCTCAATCGATACAGGAGAATGTATTAACGCTGTTGGCAGAATATGATGATGTCTTGCGCGATGCCATTCCACAGCCTATCTATATACTCATTTGGCAAATTTCTTCGCTAGAAAAGTTAAAAAACAGTATAGAAGTAGTAGATGATGTGCTTGATATTGTAGAGTGGTATTTTCGCCATCAAGATGAACAAGTTGCTGCTCTAGATGAAGAGGACTTAGATCATGAGCTCATTATTGATTTGTATAAAGAAGCGGTTGAAGAGCAGGATGGGGATGCCCAATATCAACTGGGTGAATACTATAATTCTAGAGAGGGTAAACATTTTCAACCTGAAAAATCATTGAAATGGTTTGAGCTAGCCGCTGCCCAGGGAAATGCAGATGCTCAATATATGCTTGGGAATTTTTGCTTTGGGGGCATAGGTATGGAGGAAAATTATTCCCTTGCCTTTTCATACTATGAAAAAGCAGCTTTGCAGGGACATGCGGATGCTGCCAATAATTTAGCAGATATGTACTTTAATGGCGAGGGCGTAGCAACGAATTATACATTAGCAAAAAAATGGTTTGATTATGCTGCACAAAAGAATGTGGCAGAGGCAATGTTTACGTTAGGAATAATTTATGAGCAGGGGTTAGGCGTTGAGGTAGATGAGAAAGAAGCTTTTAACGCCTATAAAAAATCAGCTGAGGCAGGGTATGTGGAAGCACAATATCGACTTGGTGGAATTTATTTAGAGGGGCGCTTAGGCCAAGCGAAAGATGTCAATCGTGGTCTGTTTTGGTATGAAAGAGCTGCGGAGCAATATCATGTAGACGCCTTTTATGATTTAGGTTATATATGGAGTAATGGTCTGGCAGGAATACGCAATCTCGAAAAAGGTATTCATTGGTTTAAGCAGGCTGCACTTCAAGGAGATGTGGAAGCCAAGCTACAGTTGGGGCATATTTTTAATAAAGATACAGGGTTAGATAGAAATCTGAAAGAAGCTATTAAATGGTATGGACTCGCGGCAGATGCAGGATCCGAAGAAGCGGCTAAAATATTACAGGAACTTAAAGGATTGTAAATTTAGTGTTAAACAAACATAGGTTTTTAGAATTATTTATGTTGCTACGGTATGAGGGTATTTGGGTCTAAAATAGACTGCTGTTTACGAGTATTTAGATAGATCATGATTGAGGATAAAAAATATTAGTATAGTGAAATTTGAAGATGATCGATAAAAAAGTAGAATAAATATAAAGCAAGTAAGCATAATAAACAAAAAAATAGTTAAAAAAGCTACCCAATAATATTGTGGTAGCTTTTTTATAGTTTATTACGCTTTATTTAACAACAAGGACTTTTTATACATTTTGTGTAAAATAATGGTATTAATAAGATTGACAGTCATTTATAAAATGATTAATGTAAATGAGTGATTTTGAAAAGAAGCATACGTAAATAATTTACTGTTAGTCATGTAGGGACTATATCTGTTTGCTGAGAGCAAATGACCTTAGGATAAATTGAGCAAATGGGTACCCCACATACTTTTGGAGGAAGTTTGTCATACGGAATTGCACTATCGAATGTAACCATTAAATCTGACTAATCAGATTTTATCGGTATTTTTTCGTGTATCCATCAATATGTTAAAAGGGATTTGATGTTTCTCAGCCTGATGAAAGTAAACGGAATGAAAGAGGGAAGATGTGTGATTTTTCAAAAACAAAGAAAGACGAAGGTATTGGATTTACAGCAATACACAGTGAAAATGGATTTGTCCTCTCGTCAATCGATGGCGAAGCAAATTGAAATGCTGAACTTAACGAAGAACGACTTACAATATTTAAAAGCTTTCCAGCCAATAGTTATGGATAATGTAGATCACATCGTAAACCGTTTTTACAACATGATTGGAACAGAGCATCATTTGGTAGATATTATCAGTCATCATAGTTCTGTAGAAAAGCTTAAAGTAACATTACGGCAACATATTATTGAAATGTTTAACGGAACCATCGATGAGATGTATTACCAAAGGCGTGTAAAAATTGCAAAGGTGCATGTCCACATTGGGCTTAGAACACAGTGGTATATCTGCGCATTCCAAGATTTATCGATATCATTTATTGATTTAGTCGAAAAAAATATAGAATTTCCACAAGATCAATTTAATACGATCAGAGCTATATCGAAAATTTGTAATTTTGAGCAACAACTCGTTTTAGAAGCTTTTGAAAACACTGTGGAACAACTGAAAGAAAAAATGGTTCATGAAAAAGAAGCGATTGAACGACAGATTGTAGATTCTTCGGAAGCACTTGCAGCTATCTCGCAGGAAACCAATAATTCTTTTTGCTGCTTAAGTAAGCAATCTGACGAAATTAAACATTTGGCAAAAAAATCACTCGATGTGTCTACACTGGCTGAAAACCAAGCACTTGAGGGTCGCGAGCGTTTAAAAAATCAATCACAAAATATGCTCAATATTAGTCATTCTCTTCATGATATAGAAGAAAATATTGAACAATTATCAGGTATGTCTAAGGAAATGGAAACAATTATGAGTGTTGTGACCAATATTGCGAATCAAACGAATCTATTGGCTTTAAATGCTGCAATTGAAGCAGCACGTGCTGGGGAAGCGGGAAAGGGCTTTAGCGTAGTGGCCGATGAAGTACGTAAATTATCAATTCAGACAAAAGAATCTGTTACAGCAGTGGCTTTGTTATTGAAAAAGACAGGTGAACGAACAGAGAAATTAGAGTATTCTTTGACCAACATTCAAGATGAAGTTGCAGCAGGTGAAGAAAATATGTTACAAACTGAAGGCCAATTTACGAGTATATTGGGAGCCATGACAGAAGCAAAAGATCAAAATGAGTGTATGGCAACAAAAATACAAGCAATTGTAGGCATATTAAGTGAATTAGGCACTTCATTTACTGAGGTAACAAATTCAGCTGAAAAATTAGCGAGCTTTGCGCAAAATTTAAAAGGATAGACTACTAACATTTACATTCTATTTTTCATATTTTTAGACGTAATAAACACTATAGTACCTATTTAAATGTTTGTTGTGAAGTTATCGCTATAGAGGATCAATTTTATAGAGATTCAGAAAGTAAGAGCTATTTCACTGATGAAATAGCTCTATTTTTGCTAAATTTGTAAAGGGTTTAACGTAATTTTCAATGAAAAAGGATTATACTGTAGAAAGAATGAATAATAGGGGCGGTTATGATGAAAACAGTTGTTGTTTTAGGCGGCGGTATTACAGGACTATGTACAATGCATTATTTGCAACGTCAAGTGAAGGAACATAATTTAGATGTTCGTCTAGTGCTTATAGAAAAAAATACATATTTAGGAGGCAAATTATATTCAGCACATGAACAAGGTTTCATCATGGAAACGGGTGCTGATTCTATTGTAGCCCGTCATCAAGGCGTTATGGAACTCGTTCAGGAGCTTGATTTTGAGGCGGAATTAGTTTACAACGAAACAGGTATTTCTTATATTTATACGAATAATGAGTTACATGCTATTCCGGCAGATTCAACTTTCGGAATACCGATGAGTGTAGCATCCTTAGAGGAAAGTACACTTATTTCAGAGCAGGGAAAAAAAGAAGCGTTGAAGGATTTAACATTGCCAAACAATGGCTTCACAAAGGAAAGTTCTATCGGTGAATTTTTAACTTACTATTTAGGAGAGGAACTGGTGAAAAACCAAATTGCACCAGTCCTTGCAGGTGTTTATTCGGGAGATTTACATCAGCTTTCTATTGGCTCTACTTTACCGTATTTAATTGATTATAAGAATGATTTTGGAAGTATTATTAAAGGCTTTGATGCGAATCGTGAGCAATTTGTTAAAGCAGCGAACAAAAAATTTATATCCTTTAAAAATGGTTTATCTTCTTTAATTGATCGACTTGAACAAACCTTATCCGATGTAGAAATTATCAAGGGTGTTACTACACTAAATGTTCAAAAACAAGATAAGAACTACACAATTTACTTAGCTAATGGTGAAATTATTGAGTCAGATTATGTCGTTTTAGCATTACCGAACGATACTGTACAAAATCTGCTACAGGATGAATCTTTAAACCGCTATTTTGACCAATTTACGACAGCGTCAGCGATTACTATCTATTTGGGTTTTGATGTGCCAGACGCTAAATTGCCAGTAGATGGAACGGGCTATATTGTTTCCCATAATTCAGACGTAACTTGTAATGCAGCAACTTGGACTAGTCGTAAATGGAAGCATACATCGAAAGAAAATAAATTACTTGTGCGACTCTTTTATAAGAGCATCAATCCAGCCTATGAGCAACTACGCGCCATGACGGATGAAGAATTAGCAGCAGTTGCTTTAGAAGATGTGAGAAAGAGCCTAGGAATAGAGGAGCAGCCAACCGTTGTGAATGTAACAAAATGGATTGATCAAATGCCTAAATATGATCTAGCGCATCGTGAAGCATTACAAGGATTACTACAAGAATTACATGAGAAATATCCTAATTTATCGATTGCAGGGTGCTCGTATTTTGGCGTAGGTATTGGTGCTTGCATTCAAAACGGGAAAAAAATTGGTGAAGAGCTTGCAAAGGAACTTGCCAATTTCTAGGGTTTTAAGTGGAAAAAAACTTTGTTATGTGAAATAGTCTTGACTCATTCGTCAGTAAACGATATGATTCTTTTAATTATTTAAAAAATTCATACTTAATTCTTATCAAGAGAAGCAGAGGGACTGGCCCATTGAAGCTTCAGCAACCAACTTTATTGTCAGGTGCTAAATCCAGAAGACCGTTGAGTCGAAGATGAGAAGGAACAACAATGATGAATCGTTAAAGCCTTCTTTTTTTATGAAAGAAGGCTTTTTATTATATAGAGACATAGGAAGAGAGGCTAATTTTATGGGATTGCTTGAAAGGTTAAAAACGCATGTATTGACGGCAGACGGTGCAATAGGCACAGTGCTATATGGCTATGGATTGGAGTATTGCCATGAGGAAATGAATGTTCAGAGACCCGAGTTAATTGAAAAGATTCATAGAGAATATATTGCAGCTGGTGCTGACATCATTCAAACGAATACGTACGGTGCAAATGCCATTAAATTAGCTCGCTATGGATTGGAATCACGTGTCCAACAATTTAATGAAGCTGCTGTCACCATCGCAAAACGAGCAGCGGCTGATGGCGGTCAATTTGTTTTAGGAACAATTGGTGGTATTCGGGGAATTCGTAAAAGTGATGCAACCTTGGATGAAATATTAGCGACTATTGAAGAACAAGCAAGCGTCTTACTTGCAGGGAATCCAGATGGCCTTTTACTTGAAACTTATTATGATTTTGAAGAATTAACAGCAACCTTAAAGATGCTACGAGAAAAAACAAAATTGCCGATTATTGCACAAGTTTCTATGCATGAGCCCGGTGTTCTACAAAATGGGATGTCTTTAAATAATGCTCTCCATGAGCTTGAAGCCCTAGGTGCTGATATTGTTGGTGTCAATTGTCGACTAGGTCCACACCATACAATTCAGGCATTTGAAGGTGTAGAACTTCCTAATAAGGCATTTATGTCGGCCTATCCAAATGCATCACTACTGGACTTAGAGGATGGGCGTGTCGTTTATGAATCAGAAGCTGATTATTTTGGTCGAGCGGCTGTTGAATTGCGTGATCAAGGTGTACGTTTAATAGGGGGCTGCTGTGGTACAACACCCAAACATATTGCAGCAGCAAAGAAGTATTTAGAAGAGTTATCACCGGTTCAGGAGAAGCTTGCGAAGCCTAAAAAGATTGAGATTGTTCGGGAAGCGGAGCCAACAAAGTATGAGCCTCTTCATGAAAAAGTTAAACGTGAACGTTCTGTCATAGTAGAGTTGGATACGCCTAGACATTTAGAGATTGATGGGTTCCTTGAAGGAGCAAAGCAATTATATGATGCAGGTGCAGATGTAGTTATGATGGCAGACAATTCATTGGCCTCTCCACGTATTAGCAATATTGCAATGGGCGCATTGTTGAAGAGCTCACATGGTGTACGCCCACTAACTCATATTACATGTCGAGACCGTAATTTAATTGGTCTACAATCTCATTTAATGGGGTTAAATGCTTTAGGTATTCATGATGTGTTGGCCGTTACGGGTGATCCAACGAAAGTAGGAGATTTCCCAGGTGCGACAAGTGTTTATGATGTATCTTCCATGGAGCTAATTCAATTAATTAAGCAATTAAATGAAGGGGTCTCTTTCTCAGGTAAGCCACTTCGTAAAAAAGCAAATTTTTCAGTTGCTGCTGCATTTAATCCAAACGTCCGTGTGTTAGATCGTGCTGTGACACGCTTGGAGAAGAAAATTGAGCATGGGGCAGACTACTTCATTTCTCAACCAGTATATACGAAAGAGAAAATTGTAGAGATTTATGAGGCAACAAAGCATTTACAAGCTCCAATTTACATTGGTATTATGCCTGTTACGAGTTATAAAAGTGCTGAATTTTTACATCATGAAGTGCCAGGTATCAAATTATCTGAAGATGCCTTAACAAGAATGAAAGCATGTGGAGAAGATAAAGAAAAGGCAACCTTGGAAGGGATTGCTATTGCCAAAGAATTAGTAGAAGTGGCTACGCAATATTTCAATGGGATTTACCTTATTACACCATTTTTACGTTACGACGTGACACTAGAGTTGATGAAATATATAGAGCAATTGGATGAACAGAAAAAAGGAGTAAGTATACATGGCTAAGCACTCGATTGAAGAGCAACTAGAGAAACGTATTTTAATTCTTGATGGCGCAATGGGAACAATGCTACAAAATGAAAATTTATCAGCAGAGGATTTTGGTGGCGAGGAACTTGATGGCTGTAATGAAAATCTTGTGCTTACTAGACCAGATGTCATTGAAAAAATTCACCATAAATACTTAGAGGCAGGCGCAGATATTATTTGTACAAATACATTTGGTGGGACGCCTCTTGTGTTAAATGAATATGATCTTGGCACAAAAGCAGAAGAAATTAATAAGCGTGCAGTGGAAATTGCTCGCCAAGCAGTTGATCGTTATTCGACATCGGATTGGCCACGTTTTGTCGCAGGGGCTATGGGGCCAACAACAAAAACGTTATCAGTAACAGGTGGTATTACATTTGAAGAGCTAGAGGAAAATTTCTATGTACAGGCAAAGGCATTAATTGAGGCAGGAGCCGACGTTTTGTTATTAGAAACAAGTCAGGATATGCTCAATGTCAAAGCAGGCACACTTGGCGTAAAGCGCGCTTTTGCATCAACGGGAAAAGAGCTACCTGTCATGATTTCAGGAACAATAGAACCGATGGGTACAACGCTTGCAGGGCAAACAATTGATGCCTTTTATATTTCGATCGAGCATATTAAACCATTATCAGTTGGCCTAAACTGTGCGACGGGACCTGAGTTTATGACGGATCACATTCGTTCATTAGCAGAGCTTTCAACAGGCTATATTAGCTGTTACCCAAATGCTGGCTTACCAGATGAAGAAGGGTGTTATCATGAATCACCAGAATCGCTATCGCAAAAATTAAAAGGCTTTGCAGAAAAGGGTTGGCTTAATATTGTAGGTGGATGTTGTGGGACGACACCCGCTCATATTGCAGCCATTCGTGAGATCTTAAAAGATGAAAAACCTCGTCAATTACCAGAAAAAACACATGGTCATGCGGTATCAGGAATTGAACCGTTATTGTATGACGATTCTATGCGTCCGTTATTTATTGGGGAGAGAACAAATGTAATCGGCTCTCGTAAATTTAAGAATTTAATCATTGACGGGAAATTTGAGGAGGCCGCAGAGATTGCACGTGCTCAAGTCAAAAATGGTGCACATGTTATTGATATTTGTTTAGCCAACCCTGATCGCGATGAATTAGCCGATATGCGTGGATTTATGCAGGAGGTTGTAAAAAAGGTTAAGGTGCCTCTTGTGATTGACTCAACTGATGAAAAAGTAATTGAGGAAGCATTAAAGTTTTCACAAGGGAAAGCCATCATTAACTCTATTAATTTAGAGGATGGTGAAGAACGATTTGATGCAGTATTACCACTCGTGAAAAAATATGGTGCATCATTAGTTGTTGGAACGATAGATGAAAAGGGGATGGCGGTTGACCGTCATCGAAAGCTCGAAATTGCCGAGCGCTCCTATCAACTTTTAACGGAAAAATGGGAGATTGCACCAGAGGATATCATTTTCGACCCATTAATGTTCCCTGTAGGAACTGGGGATGAGCAGTATATTGGTTCAGCGCTAGAAACAATTGAAGGCATTCGTCTCATCAAAGAAAAATTGCCGCAGACATTGACTGTACTTGGCGTAAGTAATATCTCATTTGGCTTACCACCTGTTGGTCGTGAAGTACTGAATGCTGTTTATCTCTATCATTGTACACAGGCGGGCTTAGATTATGCCATTGTTAATACAGAGAAATTGGAGCGTTATGCATCCATCCCTGAAGAGGAAATCAAACTCGCAAATGACCTGCTCTTTAATACAAATGATGAAACATTAGCAGTGTTTACAGATTTTTATCGAGATAAAAAGAAGGAAAAAACGGAAGCTGATATTCCAAAAACGGTTGAAGGTCGTTTAGCTTACTATATATTAGAAGGTACAAAAGAAGGGCTAATTGAGGATTTAGACGCTGCACGGGAAATCTTCGAGGCGCCACTTGATATAATTAATGGTCCTTTAATGGAGGGCATGGCTGAGGTGGGTCGATTATTTAATGATAATCAACTCATTGTAGCAGAGGTTTTACAATCAGCAGGTGTGATGAAGGCCGCAGTGGCTCATTTAGAGCAATTCATGGAGAAGGATGAAGAGAGTGCTGGAAAAGGGAAAATGGTACTTGCTACAGTAAAAGGTGATGTTCACGATATTGGGAAAAACCTTGTTGATATTATATTAAGTAATAATGGCTATAAGGTAGTCGATTTGGGCATTAAAGTAACTCCTGCCCAATTGATTGAAGCGATTCGTAAGGAAAAACCTGATTTTATTGGGCTGTCAGGTTTACTCGTGAAATCAGCGCAACAGATGGTTATTACTGCTCAGGATTTTAAAGAGGCGGGAATTGATGTTCCTATTTTAGTTGGTGGTGCTGCACTTTCACGTCGTTTTACTGAAACAAAAATTGCAGATGAATATGGTGGTCCTGTTATTTATGCAAAGGATGCTATGCAAGGCTTAGAGCAAGCGAATCTATTAATGGGTGAAGGGACACGTGAAAATTTCTTAGCAGAAATTGAAGAATCCCGTCAAAAACGTTTAGCGGCCGATGAAAAACGAGCTGCTCGTCCGGCAAAAGAGGTAACAATAAAGCCTGCACGAACAGTAAAAGGAGCGCCAGTATTTTTACCAGCGGATTTACGACGTCATGTGAAAAAAGACTATTCTGTATCTCATTTATACCCTTATGTTAATATGCGTACATTACTGGGACACCATCTAGGCTTGAAAGGGCAAGTTCAGCAATTGCTTGATGCGGGCGATTCAAGAGCAACAGAGCTCAAGGATTTAGTAGATGATTATTTAAAAAGTGATCTATTAAAGCCATCAGGTTTGTATCAATTTTTCCCTGCTCAAGCAGATGGTGATGATGTCGTTGTGTATAATCCTGCTGATAGTAAGACAGAAATTGAACGTTTTACCTTCCCTCGTCAGCAGGTTGAACCATTTTTATGTCTTGCAGATTTCTTAAAAACGGTAGAGAGCGGTGAAATGGACTATATTGCACTCATGGTTGTAACAGCAGGTCAAGGAGTTATGGCTAAAGCACGCCAGTTAAAAGAGGCTGGGAAATTTCTTGAAAGTCATGCCTTGCAATCGACTGCTTTAGAATTAGCAGAGGGCTTTGCTGAACGTATGCATCAGGAAATTCGTGACCAATGGGGCTTCCCTGATGCAACAGATTTCACTATGAGAGATCGTTTTGCTGCAAAATATCAAGGTCAACGCTTTTCATTCGGATATCCTGCTTGTCCTAACTTGGAGGATCAAGAGAAACTATTCGGCCTATTAAAACCTGAGGATATTGGTGTCCATCTTACAGAAGGCTTTATGATGGAGCCTGAAGCATCCGTATCTGCAATCGTTTTTGCTCATCCTGATGCTCGCTACTTCAATGTTTAAGGCATAAAATAAGAGGAGATAGATAGTCTATTCAATGACTGTCTATCTCTGTTTCTCTATAGAAGAAAACAATTTGGTTAAGGAAAGTGAGCAGAATGATACGATTCATGGAAGAAAGAGATATTCCCGAGGTCTTGGTTATCTATAATGATATTATTTTAACAAGCAAGGCTGTCTATCGATACGAAATACAAACTTTAGATGAAAAAGTACAGTGGTTTAGGGAGCAACAAGCATTAGATAATCCTTTACTTGTATTTGAGGATAATGGGCTTGTCGCTGGCTTTGCTACCTATAGTCAATTCCGTCCTTACCCAGGTTATAAATATACAATGGAGCACTCTGTCTATGTGCATAAAGAACATTATCAAAAAGGGATTGCGACAAAGCTCATGAACAAGCTGATAGCGATCGCTGAAGAAAATGGTGTCAAAACGCTTGTTGCTGGTATTGATGGAGAAAACATTGGTAGTATTAAAGCACATGAAAAATTAGGCTTTGAATATGCAGGAACCATTAAAAATGCAGGCTATAAATTTGAACAATGGCTAGACCTTGTGTTCTATCAACTTCATTTGACTGGACCGAAATCATAAAAGGATATGACAAATGTCATATCCTTTTTGTGATGTTTGCGTCTGTTACTGACTTGTATTCTTGTTTTATGATGAGGTCATAAGAAAAAAAGAAACGAGGGAGTAAAAGATGGCAACTATTAAAGAAAAAACAAAAAAGTTACGCCAAGATGTAGCGCCATTTGCCAAATCAGATACGCGTAAAAGTGTTTTTCAGATTATAAATACAATTGTACCGTTAATTGCATTATGGGTGGCTGGTTACTTGTTAGTGGATGTATCACCTTGGCTAACAGTCGGCTTAAGTGCTATTTCAGCAGGTTTTGTCGTACGAACTTTTATTATTTTTCATGATTGTACACACGGCTCATTTTTCAAAAGTAAAAAGGCAAACGACTGGGTTGGATTTTTTACTGGGGTGCTAACATCATTCCCTTATGAAAAATGGAAACGTGAACATACAATTCACCATGCAACAAGCTCAAACTTAGACAAGCGTGGTATCGGTGATATTGATATGATGACAGTTGAAGAATATATGCAAGCCTCAAAAGGGCAACGTCTATGGTACCGCTTCTATCGTAATCCATTTGTGATGTTTGGATTAGGCCCACTTTATATGGTTCTTGTCTTAAATCGTTTTAATCGTAAGGATGCGAAGAAGAAGGAACGTCTCAATACAATTTTAACGAATATTGTCATTGTGGGAATTTGTGCTGCTTTAATTTTCTTCATGGGCTGGCAAGCGTTTTTATTAGTGCAAGGCGTTACTTTATTTATTGCAGGTTCTTTAGGAATTTGGTTATTTTACATCCAGCACACGTATGAAGATTCTTATTTTGAACACGATTCAGAGTGGGATTATGTGAAAGCTGCAGTTGAAGGAAGCTCCTATTATAAATTGCCAAAACTTTTACAATGGGTAACAGGGAATATTGGCTTCCATCATGTACATCACTTAGCTCCTCGTGTACCTAATTATAATCTTGAAAAGGCACACAATGAGACACCGCCATTACACATGGCAACAACGATTACTTTACGTACGAGTTTAGAATCACTACGTTACAAGTTATATGATGAAGATCAAGGTAAATTTGTAACGTTTAAAGAAGTAAATGAAATAATAAAACGTAAAGCAAGAGGCAGTATTGCCGCTTAGCTGATAACAGCCATCTCTGCAAGAGAGATGGCTGTTTTATGTAAAGAGAAGAATATGGGTCAAAGCATGAACAGGCATAAATTTAATTTTCTTGTTATAATAAGGGAAAAGTAGGAAAGAGCGTGAGATTATGTTGAGGAAATGGCATAGTATTATTCCGAATAGTCCGATGCTCAGTGTATATTTGTGGATAATTTTTTGTTTCCTACCGTTTTTCTTCATTTTTAGGAAATCATCTTATATCGAAATATCGATAGGCATTACATTTTTAATGCTCTATTTTATCTTCTATCGATTTGCCATGAATTCGAAAAGCGGTTTAGTTTATATGTGGATTAGCTTTGAAATGGTCATAAACATTATTATGACCATCTTGTATGGCTATGTCTATTTGTCCATTTTTACAGCATTTTTTATTGGGAATATCCGAAGACCCGTCGGCTTTTATATTATGTATGGTCTACATATTGGCTTTACAGTTATTTCAACTGGTGCTGGATTCTTTGTAGAGCTCAACCTATTTTTATCGCAGTTGCCTTTCGTTGTATTAACTATTTTAGCTGTTGTCCTTTTACCGCTAACGCTTTATTCCAAAAATAAACGTGAAAATTTAGAGGGACAGTTAGAAACAGCCAATGAACGTATTGCTGAGTTAATTGTTTTTGAAGAACGACAAAGAATAGCTCGAGATTTGCATGATACATTAGGACAAAAATTGTCCATGATTGGTTTGAAGAGTGATCTAGCTTCTAGGCTGATTGAACGAAATCCCCAGCAGGCCTTGATTGAGATTAAGGATATACGCCAGACGGCTAGTATTGCTTTAAAAGAGGTTCGGGAATTAGTTTCAGATATGCGCACGGCAAAATTTGAAGATGAGATCATGCGTATTTCACAAATACTAAAGGCAGCTGAAATGGAGTTTGTCTTTGAGGGGGATAAAAACGCACTGCAAGTTCCACCACTTGTAGAGAATGTTTTATCTATGTGCTTAAAAGAGGCGGTTAATAATGTTGTCAAACATAGTGGAGCAACAAAATGTGAAATTGCTTTCCATCAAAATTTTAAAGAAGTTTACTTAGTAGTGCGAGATAACGGACAGGGCATTACGAAAAAACAAGCCTGGAGAACTGGTAATGGATTGAAAGGAATGCGGGAACGTTTAGAGTTTATTAATGGGTCCTTCAAAATTGAAAGTGTTGAGGGCACCACATTAACGGTAACTATCCCAGTAGCTATTACGCATCAGAATGTCAAAGACAATCTGAAGAATATATAGAAAAGAGGATTGTGACATGATACGAATTGTGATTGCTGAAGATCAGGGGATGCTATTAGGCGCGCTCCGCTCTTTACTTAGTATGGAGGAGGATATGGAGGTTGTTGGCTTAGCAAAAAATGGTGAGGAAGCATTGATGCTTGTGGAAGAGCATCAGCCTGATATTTGTATTATGGATATTGAAATGCCAGTGAAAACGGGACTAGATGCAGCAGAAGAAATGCATAGCACTGGCTCAGGTTGTAAAGTCATTATTTTAACTACATTTGCTAGACCTGGTTATTTCGAACGTGCTAGAAAAGCGAGTGTCAGAGGCTATTTATTAAAGGATAGCCCTATAGAGGAGTTAGTGAGCGCAATCCGTACAATCATGGACGGTAAACGCATTTATGCGCCAGAGCTCGTTGATTTTGTCTATGAAGATGATAGTGAAAATCCTTTAACGGAGCGAGAGAGTCAAGTTCTGACACTTGTAGCAGAGGGCAAGACGACAAAGGAAATTGCTGCTGAGCTGTTTTTGTCTGCTGGTACAGTTCGTAACTATATTTCGACGATTTTAGAAAAACTAAACGTCGGCAATCGAATTGAGGCCATTGCACGCTTTAAAGAAAAAGGATGGAATAAATAAAATGAGAACCTTTTTGCATCATAAGCGAAAAGGTTCTCTTTTTTTTACTTATTACGTTTAGTTAAACGGCCAAGAACGAATGCACCTGCTGCTACTGCAAGAACAGTATTCGTTTTTTTCGTAAATACTTGTTTTGTGACAAGATTAAGGTTTTGAGGACGCTCAGCTAAACGGCGCATGAAATAGCCGTACCAATCTTCACCAAATGGAACGTACACACAGAAGTTATAGCCCTCTTTTGCAAGTTCTTTTTGCATATCTGTACGGAAACCATATAGCATTTGGAATTCAAATTTATCAAGCGGAATATTATGATCAGCTACAAAGCGTTTTACGTGCGCAATAATATTGTGATCGTGAGTTGCGATTGATGTAAATTTACCATTTAGTAGGTGATATTCAATCAACTCAATAAAGTTTAAATCAATATCTAATTTATCTTGATAGGCTACTTCAACTGGCTCTTTATAAGCACCTTTTACGATACGTAAACGGTAGTCCTTAAATTTTTCAATATCATCTTTTGCACGGTAAAAGTATGATTGGATGACTGTACCAACATTATTAAATGTTTTCGATAATTCTTCCACCATATCGAAGGAAGTTTGTAGACGTCCATAGTCTTCCATATCAAAGTTAACAAAGATATCGTATGAAGCGGCTTTTTCTACAATCTCATACAGATTGTCATAACAAAAATCAACATCAATATCTAAGCCTAATTGAGATGGCTTTAATGAAATATGTGCCGCTACACCATTTTCGTGAATAGCTTCGATCACAGTAAGGATTTTTTCTTTAGCAGCAGTCGCTTCTTCTTTACTTGAAACAAATTCACCTAGGTTATCTACTGTACAAGAAATATTATGTGCATTTAGTTCTTTGATGCTTGCAATTGTTTCTTCGATATTTGTACCAGCTACTACACTTTGTGCTCCTAATTTTAGGCCATATTTCTTTGCAGCACTATTTAATAGTTGGTTCTCAGATAAGTGGATGAAAAAATCGCGTAATAACATGGTCATTCTCCTAACTGCATTTTCTTTTTAGTATAACATAAATTTTTTAAACTATATTACATTCAGCCTAACAATTATTTCATTTCGAGTAATTGCATACGTTCATTAAATAGTGCAGGATAACTTAAAAAGCCAATCATAACGCTGGATAATGTTGCAGTAGTTAAGAGAGCAAAGATAATTAAAAGTTGAAATTGGACTGCATGAATAGGGTCGGCTCCCCCAATAATTTGACCACTCATCATACCTGGTAACTGTACTAGCCCGATTGTTTTTTGACTCTCAATCGTAGGAATCATACTAGCTTTTATGGCATTAATTAATTGGCGATGAATAGCCTGTTTTGGTGTGCCACCCAGGGATAGTATTAGTTCCATTTGATCCTTATGGTTAATAATTTCAGCTGTAAAACGATTTAAGAATAAAATGGATAGCACCATGGAATTACCAATTAGCATCCCGCTAATGGGAATGATATACTGAGCGGTTGCTGGAACAATATGAAAGCCTAGCAAAACACCTTGTGTAATTATTTCTATCATGACAAGAGTCAGTGCTATCTTCCAGGTGATTCCTTTAATACCTGCTCCTTTTTTTCGTGCATTTAACGTGGCTACGATAATCATTAGTGCTACCATCAGTAAAATATAGCTATAACTATTTGCATCAAACACAAACTTTAATATATAGCCGACAGCAAGCAATTGAATGATGGAGCGTAATGTTGCAATAAGCGTATCTTTTTCAAGGTCTAATTTTAATATTTTGGATAATAGTAAAGGGATACAAACAAAAATTAATGTCAGTGATAAGGCTGTATATGTCATTTGTTTACCCCCTGTACAAACTCGGCAACACGTGGATTTGTTGGTGCATCGAGTAATGAACTTTTACCAGTTTCAACGAGCTCCCCATTCATCATAACCCATGTATAGTGACCAATCGTTAGCGCTTGTTGCAAATTATGGGTAATCCAAATCATGGTAACATTGTATTTTTTGTTAATGGTGACAATCAATTTTTCAATATCCTGTACGGATTGACGATCCAAGGCAGACGTTATTTCGTCTAATAATAAAATAGAGGATTTATTGATAAGTGTTCGAGCGATGGATACCTTTTGACGTTGTCCGCCTGATAGATCATTTGTAGATTGATGCAGGAAGCTTTCGTTTAACCCAACGTCCTCTAAATATTGAATAGCCTCCTGCTGCAAAAGTTTTTGTCCTTGCAGTGTACGGGGAAGTGCAAGATTCTCTAACACTGTACCTGCTATCATAGGAGCTGCCTGTAAAGCAATACCAACATGCCTTCTTAAAGCTGTTGGATCATATGTAGAAATAGGTTGATTATCGACGAGTATATGCCCATTTGATGGTGAGAGAAGGCCATTACATAATTTAAGTAATGTTGTTTTACCAGCGCCAGAGGGGCCAACGAGAGTTGTGATTTGCCCTTTCGGAAATGACCCAGTAATTGACTTTAATATCATTTTGTCATTTACTGAAAAATGAACTTGTTGAAAGTGAATGGCAGGTTCATATAACATATTCATCTATTGAAACTCCTTTACTTTAGTCAGTAAAATAACTGTAGCATGAAATGACTGGAAGATGGTGTTGAAATAAAAGAAAGAAGGGGATTTGGGAATGGAAATATTGTATTTCGATACATTAACATATGCACAAGGCGATATGTATGTTGTGGCTTCAGACAAAGGACTTGTTTATATAGGTACACCAAATGCAGCATTCGATGAAGTAAAGGAGTGGGCTATAAAACCATTTAAAGGATATTGTTTTGAAGAGAATTCAGAAAAGTTGCTCCCATATAAAGAGCAGTTAACAGCCTATTTTAAGAAGGAACTTATTGAATTTAATCTTCCAATCCATGTGAAAGGGACAGCATTTCAATTAGCAGTGTGGGATGCATTAAAAGAATTACCCTATGGTACAACAACAACTTATGGAAATATTGCTCAACGCATTGGTAATCCCAAAGCGGTTCGAGCGGTGGGGACTGCTATTGGAGCAAACCCAATCCTGGCAATTATTCCATGTCATCGGGTTATTGGCAAAAATGGTCAATTAACAGGCTTCAGAAGCGGCTTAGCTATGAAACAATTTTTACTTGAGTTAGAGAAGGATTAGAACGAGTGAAGCGGTAAATGTTAGTCTCTTGCGAAATAATGGAAAGAGCGCTTTTTCTATGGATTGGATCACTTCAAACAAAGTAACCTTCTTTCTCTGTAAACGAACAGTTTCACATGTAGGAGTGCACCAAAAGAAATCTGCCCCATTATCCAAAGATAAAGGAGCAGATGAACTAGCTATACATGTTGTTCTTCTTGAACATTGTTCTGCGTTTTACCGAAATGTGTTAAACGATGAGCGAAGGTTTCGCCTCGTACAGCGGAGCTTTTGAAAATATCTTGGTATTCGTAGGCAGGCGTTCCGTGTTCCATTACATCTAATCCAGCAATTTCTTCTTCAGCTGTTACTCGTAATGGGACAAATGCTTTGATGATCAATAAACCTGCAGCTACAGATACACTAACCCAAGCAATAGTTGCAATAACGCCGATTGCTTGAATACCTAATAGACCAAAACCCCCACCATAAAATAAGCCTTGCCCACCAATATCAAAGAGGCCAACTGCCAGTGTTCCCCAAATACCACAAATACCATGAACAGCAATTGCTCCAACAGGATCATCAACTTTTAGCTTCCACTCTAGGAAGCGTACACCTTCCACAAGTAAAGGGGCAGCAATTAAACCAATGATAAGTGAGCCAAAAATGCTGACATTCGCTGCACCAGCAGTAATCCCTACAAGCCCAGCTAATGCACCATTTAATGTAAGAGAGCCATCGATATGTCCGTATCGAAATTTTGTATAGAAAGCAGTGGCAACGACACCAGCTGCAGCTGCAAAAAACGTATTAGCAATAACACTAGGAACTAGCTCTGGATCAGCTGCTAATGTAGAAGCGCCATTGAAGCCGAACCAACCAAACCAAAGTAAAAATACGCCTAATGCACCTAATGGAATGCTGTGTCCTGTAATAACATTTACTCGCCCATTTTCATATTTGCCTAGTCGAGGTCCGACCATAACTGCTGCGACAAATGCTGCAACAGCCCCTGTTAAGTGGACAACTGTCGAGCCAGCAAAATCAACAAAACCTAAATCTGTTAACCAACCTTGACCACTCCAAACCCAGTGGCCTACTACAGGATAAACAACTAAAGACATAAGTATAATAACTCCAACATAAGCGAAAATATTAGTACGTTCTGCAACAGCCCCCGATAAAATAGTTGCTCCAGTTGCAGCAAACATCGTTTGGAAGATAAAGAAAGAAAGATCATCTACTCCTTTTAAAGCAAAGCCACTTGTGCCGAAAATGCCACCTACTGAGTCTCCGAACATAATGGCATAGCCACATAAAAAATAGACGATTCCACCAAGAGAAATGGTAAGAAAATTCTTCATGATGATATTGACTGCGTTTTTTGAGCGGGTAAATCCAGCCTCAACCATAGCAAAACCTGCATGCATAAAGAATACTAAAATAGTGCCAAGCATCACCCAAATTAAATTAACAGATAATAGTACTTCATCCATCTATATCGCCCCCTTTATTCTACTGCAATCGATCCGACTTCTTTTGTTCGGATACGAATTGCTTGTTCTACTGGATAAATGAAAATCTTCCCGTCCCCAACTTTACCGGTTGCTGCTTCACGCAATAAAATCTCTACAATGGCATCAACTTTGCCATCGTCTACAATCATTTCTAATTTTAATTTAGGTAAAAATTCAATTTCATACGTATTGCCGCGGAAGAGTCCTGTTCGACCTAGCTGACGACCACAACCAGCGATTTCAGAAACGCTTAACCCTGCAATTCCTTCCTGTGCAAGACCATCCCGAACAGCTCCAAAAACTTCAGGACGAATGATTGCTTCAATTTTTTTCATGAGTACCAGCTCCTTGCGTAAATTTAATTTACATGTTAAAACGGTATTAAAAACAGTGCAATTGTTTTTTTGAATTCTATGTAAGGTTAGTTTACATAGAATATTTCCAGTCTCGAAGTATTTTAGAAAAAAGGTTTTTATATAGGGAATGAAAGCGGTACTAAAATTTGTGTCTAAAATGTGTACAGTTCTAAATTTTCTGACTATTTATGTTAGAAAACCTAACATCTACAAGAGGGAATGTAATACGCAAGAATTTGGGTATATAGTGTATACTAGGACTAATTATCAAAGCGGAAGAAGGGGTTTCTTTTGAGATCAAACTATGCAGATGATAGCTTAGCGCTACACACAGACTTATATCAAATCAATATGGCAGAATCCTACTGGGCGGATGGCATACATAATAAAAAAGCGGTTTTTGAATTGTATTTTAGAAAATTACCTTTTGGTAATGGCTATGCCATATTTGCTGGGTTAGAGCGAATGCTTGATTATCTACGTGATTTTCATTTTAGTGAATCGGATATTGCGTATTTACGTGATGAAGTAGGTTATAAAGATGACTTTATCCAGTATTTAAAGAACATCCGATTTACTGGAGAAATGTATTCCATGGTAGAAGGGGAACTTGTTTTCGCTAATGAACCAATCGTCCGAATTGAAGCTCCATTAGTAGAGGCGCAGCTAATTGAAACAGCCTTACTTAATATTGTTAACTATCAAACATTAATTGCTACAAAGGCTAGCCGTATCAAGCAAATTATTAAAAATGAAGTGGCAATGGAATTTGGTACAAGGCGTGCACAAGAGATGGATGCTGCTATTTGGGGAACACGTGCCGCGTTTATCGGTGGTTTTGCTTCCACAAGTAATGTTCGAGCAGGTAAACTTTTTAAAATTCCTGTCTCTGGTACACATGCCCATGCATTAGTGCAAGCTTATAAAAATGATTATGATGCATTCCATGCTTATGCAAAACGTCATCGCGATTGTGTGTTTTTGGTAGATACTTATAATACATTGAAATCAGGGGTGCCAACTGCAATTAAAGTAGCTAAAGAGCTAGGAGACAAAATTAATTTTATTGGCATACGCTTAGATAGCGGCGATATTGCTTTCTTATCAAAAGAAGCTCGTCGTATGTTGGATGCTGCAGGCTTCCATGATGCCAAAATCATTGTCTCAAACGATTTAGATGAATACACCATCTTAAATTTAAAAGCTCAAGGAGCAAAAGTGGATGTTTGGGGAATTGGTACAAAGCTTATTACAGCTTACGACCAGCCTGCGTTAGGTGCAGTATATAAAATGGTGGCTATCGAGAATAGCGAAGGGCAACTTGAAGATACAATAAAAATCTCAGCTAATGCGGAAAAGGTATCAACGCCAGGCTTGAAAAATGTCTATCGTATTATCGATAAAAAGAATGGAAAGGCAGAAGGAGACTACATCACAATGCACGATGAAAATCCTCAAGCTGAGGAACGTATCAAAATGTTCCATCCGATTCATACGTTTGTCTCAAAGTTTGTCACAAATTTTGAAGCAAAAAATTTACATCAGCATGTTATTAAAAATGGAGCGATCAATTATCAAAACCCTACATTAGAGGAAATGCGTGATTACGCGGCGGAGAATTTAGAGCTGTTGTGGGATGAATATAAGCGTGCGATGAATCCTGAAGAATATCCGGTCGATCTCAGTCAAAAATGCTGGGATAATAAGATGCGTAATATTGAAGAAGTGCATGCGATGGTTAAACGAATGTAAAAAGGAGTGACGGGTGCAATGACTTTACAGCAACAAATTATTGAGGAATTACGCGTACTGCCTAACATTGATGTACAGAGGGAAATACGTAAATCAATTGATTTTTTAAAGGAATATGCAAAACGCTATAGTTTTGTAAAAGGTTTTGTTCTTGGTATTTCTGGTGGCCAAGATTCAACATTAACAGGAAAACTAGCGCAGTTGGCTATTGATGAATTAAATGCAGAAGAGGGAGAAATGAAGTATTCGTTTTTCGCTGTACGATTACCATATGGCGTACAAGCTGATGAACAGGATTGCCAAGATGCCATTGATTATATAAAGCCAACGAAGGTTTATACAGTAAATATAAAAGACGCAGTGGATGCTAGTGTGAGAGCTCTAACAAATGCGGGGGTTGAGCTGAATGACTTTGTGAAAGGGAATGAAAAGGCTCGTGAGCGTATGAAGGTCCAATATTCAATTGCTGCAATGAATGGAGCGGTTGTATTAGGAACAGATCATGCTGCGGAAGCTATTACAGGCTTCTATACAAAGTTCGGGGATGGTGGAGCAGACTTAATGCCAATCTTTCGTTTAAATAAACGACAAGGAAAGCAATTGTTAGCAGAACTTCAATGCCCTGAGCATCTTTATAAAAAGGTGCCTACAGCAGACTTAGAAGAAGATCGTCCCTCATTGCCAGACGAAGTGGCGCTAGGTGTGTCGTATGATCAAATAGATGATTATTTAGAGGGGAAAGAAATTCCAGAAGAACCTCGCCAAAGATTAGAAGGGTATTATTTGCGTTCCCAACATAAACGTCATATGCCAATTACAATATTTGATGATTTTTGGAAGTAAGATGAGCGAAAAGGGTTATAAAGAAAGTGGTTTCACTTTTAAAAATAGCTCTTTTCGCTCTTTTTTTATGTATTACGGTTCTATGTTGTTAATTGTCAGCATATAATGTCGATATAATTACCTATAAGGATAATAAAATGTAGGGGAGGGTAACTTTTTATGAGGACTTCTAGAGTGAGTGCAACGACAAGTAGTGTTTTTCGGCAGGAACAACAGTATTTACATGCTGGTGATCTCAGCCATAACTTTGGGCAAAATCCACAAAAGCAATTTCGGAATAGATTACAAAAAAATAAAGAGAAGACGTACAATTCAACAACTATTTCTATAAATTCACAACAGCAGCAACCGATTACACCTATCCATATAGATAGCGCTAGTGATTTGGAAATTCGCCGTGAATTAAATGAAACGGCATTAAAGCTCAGTCGTTTAAACAAACAAAAGAAGCGTCTCAATAGTTACCGGTCTTCCATATAAGCCAAACTCTCCACATCAGTGTGGAGAGTTTTTATTTTTGAGGGGAAGTAAACGAAAGTACTAAATTCAAAATATTTGAAGTGAAGATGTTCATGGAATGTTCAAGGTAATTTTTCCATTTCTTCACAGCGATTTTTAACTAATTTCACAACTAATCTGTAATGTAGGAGGTGGCAACAAAAAACTAAATTTGGAGGATAAAGTTGTGAAAAAATTATGGTTACCTGCACTAATATTATTATTTGTACTTGCAGCTTGTGGTAGCGAAAAAAAACAGGTAGAAGAAACGAAAAATGAGCAAGAAACTACGAAAAATGAATCAGAAACCGTGCAAGTTGCTTCATTAGTAGATACACGGTTACAAGAGCCAGAAGAAGATACAATTTGTGAAATGTGTAATATGAAAGTTTATATGAAAGACCATGAGATGGGTGTATTTTCAGCACAGGCAATAAAAGAAGATGGAACAATTGCTTTTTATGACGATATTGGCTGTTTATTAAATGCGGAGGTTGCTAATGAAGAAAAAAACGAAAAATTTGTACGTGATTTTGTAACGAAAGATTGGGCAAAGATTGAAGATGTAACAATTATAAAAACGGAACTGAAATCTCCGATGAACTGGGGCTATATTTATTTCGTGGACAAGGCTGAAGCAGATAAATATATGCAAGAAAATTCGAAAGCTTATGAGGAGGAACTACAAAAAATTAAAGATGATGCATTGGAGAGACGTAAGAAAATGATGCAAAAAAAGGCTGAGGATGAAAAAGATGCATCCGGCTCTATGCATTCGAATGAGATGAATCAAGAAGGGCACAGTCATTAAATCATAGACTAGGGGAAATCCTCTAGTCTTTTCTTGCTGAATGAGGAGGTGGAAAGTGATGAAGCAAATCATGTTGTTCTTTTTGTTTTTTCTATTTACCAGTCAAACGGCGTATGCAGAATTTGATATTCAATATGCTATCGATCAAGCAAAAGCTGGAGATAGTATTCATATTCCTGCTGGTCGTTACCAAGGGAATTTCGTTGTGAAGAAACCGATCAAACTGTACGGACAAAAAGGGACTGAGCTTTATGCCCAAAATGATGAACCTGCATTAAAAATTGAACATGCAACGAATGTTTCCATAGAAAATATAAGAATAACAGCAAAAAATAAAGGAATTGTTGCTAATGAGGCGGATAATTTAGAGCTAAGAGCTATTGAACTAAAAGATATCCGAGTTGGTATATATCTTCAACAATCAAGGCATATTCGAATTTTAGAAAATAGGATCATTGGAAATGAATCTCACTTTGCTGAAAAAGGAAATGGAATTGCGATTTTTAAAAGTGAAGATGTCGTGATCGATCAAAATACGATCGAACAAGTCCAGGATGGTATATATGTTGAAGAAGGGACGCGAATAGATGTACAGCGAAACAAGGTAACAAATAGCCGTTATGGAACACATTTTATGTATTCAAGTAATGTGAAGGTGTTGTTCAATACATATTTACAGAATGTTACAGGTCTTATGGTGATGATGACTACTAATTTAGAAATAAGTAGTAATACAATTAGTGCTCATAATGGCTTCAATAGTTATGGACTTATGATGTATGACACACAGGAGGCAATGGTAAGAGAAAATAGCTTTCTACATAATCGTGTAGGGGTAGCGTTGCAGAAGAGTTCAGTGATTCAAATACAAGAAAATCGCTTTCAGATGAATCAAACTGCATTAGAAGGTACAAAAGTCGATGAGCGTTCGATCATTATGGATAATCAGTTTACAGGCAATATATTAACAGCAAGGTCAGACAATCGGGGGTTACGTTTAATTCATAATTTTTATGATGATTATACAGGGCTAGATGTTACAGGTGATGGTTTTGGAGATGTTCCATATGTGGCTGTGTCAAGTTTTGGACAATGGATGGTGAGACAGCCGGTTTATCAATTTTTTGTGGCATCACCAAGCGTTGTTATCCTGACGTCACTAGATCAACAGATTAATAAAACAGAACGAAATCTACTGGTAGATAATGAACCAAAATTACTGAGCAATATGAAAGAGATAGAGTTTTCATTAAATATCTTACAATTAGTGATTGGTTTTATCGTGTTTATGGGAAGTTTATGGCTTTGGAAAAGGGGGATACGAGTGTGACTAGATGGATAATGATAGTAATTATATGTGGCGTTATTTTAGGAGGCTGTGGTGAAAAAGCATACCATCCACGTGAAATCAATAGTGAAACAGATGTTTGTAAAGTTTGTAATATGAGTATTGTTCATAATGAATACGCAGGGCAAATTGTTTTGAAAAATGGAGACTATGAGACTTTTGATGATATTGGATGCTTAATGGATTACATTGAGCTAAATGGCGATGGTGAAGTGGGAGCAGCCTATATTAAAAATAAAGCAACGAATGAATGGATTGACGTTTATAAAGCGATTTATGTGTACAACAAAAATTATTGGACGCCGATGAACTATGGTGTTATTGCATTTGCTACAAAAGACGAAGCCAAAGAATGGATGAATGATGAAGAAGAAGGTCAACTATTTGCCTATCGTGATTTGCTGACATTGAATTGGGGGATTCATGAGTGATGTTTGTAAAAATAGAGCTGAAGCAGATTTTAAGAAGTCGATGGATGCAACTAGTAGCCTTTCTGTTTACGTTTGTTTTCGTTGCCATAGTCGTCATTCAACAAATGGCTTTACCAGATATTGAAGGCTTTACACGTCAAACTGCATCATTTTTAAGTGTGTTATTATTTCTGCTGCCGCTATTTATCCTCACCATTGGTAGTATGAGTATAGCTGGTGATATAGAATCAGGTTGGTTATCGTTATTAAAAACATACCCTATGAAGCGGAAGCAATATATTACAGGCAAATATGTAGCTACGGTACTTGCGTTTTTATTAGTAATAGTAGTGGCATTTGGTTTTGTATTAACCGTAGGTGGGTTACTAGGTGGGGTACGGTTACCAATTGTTTTAGTTATTCTTACGCTATTATGTATTATTATCTTTGTGTCTTTAGGAATCTTGCTAGGGGTATTTGCAAAAACAAGATTATTTGCACTTGCATTATCACTTGTAGTATGGTCCTTTCTTTTATTGCTCATTTCTTATGCTTTAATGGCGATAGGTGCAGTTGTTTCAGGGCATCTTTTACAAAAGCTCATCATCATAACGATACATATTAATCCAGTAGAATGGCTGCGCTTCGGCTATTTTATATTTAGTAATCAAGCTAGTGTGCTTGGTCCAGCCTTTTATGATGTAACGAGGTTTTACTTATCACCGCTTGGTCAGGTGGTGTATGGAATAATAACAATACTCTGGATTGTACTACCGTTAATGCTTGCTACGAAGCTGTTAAAGGAGGGGGAGCGGCGATGATTCTGTTAGAGGGAAAAAATGTAGCTAAGGTTTATGAAAATGATAGAGGATTAAAAGAAGCCTCCTTTCAGCTGCAAGCTGGTCGAATTCTTGCATTGGTTGGAGGAAACGGGGCTGGAAAGAGTACTTTGATTCGTTTGTTAACGGGTCAAGAGAAACAGCAATCTGGTGAAATAATATGGCATCAACCACAAACAATCCGTTTTATGCCTGATGATGTAAACTTTCCAATTATGCTAACTGCAGCTGAAATATTAGAGCTGTTGGCATCTTTAAAACAAGTAGATAAATATGAGCAAGAGAATGTACTGAAGCGTGTTTCCTTGTGGGATGTTCGGAAGCAAAGAGCTAAACACTTTTCCAAAGGGATGCTCCAACGGCTAAACCTAGCCCAGAGCTTACTTGGTAACGGGTCATTGTTAATTTTAGATGAGCCAACGAATGGTCTAGATCCCTTTTGGATAGCACAGTTGAAAAACATGATGTTGGAGGAGAAGAAAAAAGGCAATACCGTTATCTTCTCTACTCATTTGCTATCTTTTGCTGAAGAAATAGCAGATGATGTATTAGTTTTACATGAAGGTGAAATTATCATTTCTGGGGCGATATCTGAAATTTTCTTGCAAGAAAATTCTACATCTTTAGAAGAAATATGGTTAAAAAGATTGAATTTGTAACATTCTAATGGTTAATGACGTTATATAATAAGGATTAGGCTTGTTTGGATGTTATCAAACAAGCCTTTTTTATGAATGTTCGTAGGAAGTAGAAGTTTCAGATAATTGTTTTACAAGACAGATTTCGCTATGCTTAGATTAAGTTTGCTTGCAATTCACACAATTGCTTGATGGAATGGGAGGCTTTTCGATTAATGAATGCTCAAATACAGAATGTTTTAGAAAATATAGAAAAGGTAATGATTGGTAAAAGAGAAGTTGCTGAGCTCAGTATTGTCGCATTATTAGCAAGGGGACATGTTTTATTGGAGGATGTACCTGGAGTAGGAAAGACAATGATGGTGCGAGCACTTGCAAAATCGTTTGATGCACAATTTAAGCGTATTCAATTTACGCCAGATCTATTGCCATCAGATGTAGTCGGTATTTCTATTTATAATCCCAAAACAATGGAGTTTGAATTTCGTCCAGGGCCAATCATGGGGGATGTTGTATTAGCCGATGAAATTAACCGAACGTCACCGAAAACTCAATCAGCGTTGTTAGAGGGGATGGAAGAGGCTTCTGTTACAATTGATGGGAAAACGCTGATGATCAATCAGCCATTTTTTGTGATGGCTACACAAAACCCGATTGAACATGAAGGTACCTATCCTTTACCTGAAGCACAACTAGATCGATTTCTCTTAAAGATAAAAATGGGCTATCCATCTAGGGGGCAAGAGGTTGAAATTTTACGAAGAGCTGAGAATGGTAAAGCCATTGAAAAAATCGAAGCAGTATTATCGGTAGCTCAATTAATCGAATTACAGGAACTTGTTCAAGGTGTGTATGTAGAAGATTCTGTTAAAAATTATATGGTGGAGCTTGCTACCCTAACAAGAGAAAATAATTATGTCTATTTAGGTGTGAGTCCACGTGCCACAATAGCGCTAATGAAAGCTTCTCAAGCTTACGCATTTTTAAAAGGACGAAGCTATGTTACCCCTGATGATGTTCAATATTTAGTGCCATTTGTTTTTAATCATCGTTTAGTTTTAAAACCAGATGCACGCTATGATAACGTGACAGCAGACGAAATTATCCAGCGGATCATTGCTAAAACACCAGTTCCGACAAAGAGGTTTGCAGAACAATGAGGCAATGGAAAGCTTTTGTAGAAAAAAGTAAACATTTCCTATTAATCGCTTTCTTGATGATCATAACATTTTGTTATGCAATGTTCCAAGGTGGGTTTGTGAGCTGGTTTGTATTTTTTACGGTTAGCCCATTTTTAGTATATGCATTCATTTTCTTTGTCGTTAGAGAAGATATTTTACTAATCGAACGCAAGGTTGACCCGATTCATATAGAACGAGGTCAATCAGCGAAGGTGCTTATTACGATAGAACGTAAAACACGTTTTCCATTTGCCTATATCGTAATGGAGGAACTTGTGGATAGTGAGGGATTAGTGCAAGCTAAAATACAAAATGCGAATGCCATTAAGTTCGTTGGATTTAAAAAAACCTTTAGCTGGCAATATGAATTGGAAAATATGCCACGTGGTGAACATCGTTACCTAGGTGTTACAATTGTTTTCTATGATTTTTTTGGCTGGGCTAAAAAGGTTGTCGTAGCAGAAAAGGACCAAACTATTTTAGTTTACCCAAGAGTACAAGAGATGAAATATGCTGCGCTTCAAACAAAATATGATGTTGGCTTGATGATGTCTCCATACTCTATTGTGAAGGACACATCGATGGCTGTTGGATTACGAGAGTACGTTCCAGGAGATCGTTTTTCGTGGATTCATTGGAAATCATTTGCACGTACACAAAAGTTACAGTCTAAGGAATTTGAGGATCGACAATCATCTGAACTAATGTTAGTGCTAGACGCTACAAAATCCTCGATGTTTGAAGAAAAAGTAGAGTTAGTAGCTTCAATGCTACAAATGATCGTTCAGGAACGAGGAGATTTATCATTTATTTCTGCTGGAGCAATGACGAAAGTATTCCCAGCTATACAGGGTGACAAGCATTTAGATCAAGTCATGTATCATTTAGCTGCGATAAAACCTACAGAGAATGTCAAGTTTCGATTTCATGACCAACAAGCCTTTAAACAAGTTGCAACACTGCTTTATGTGACAAGTGATGTTTCAGATGAATTCCTACATACTCTTGCGAATATAGTGAAAAGCTGTATTTGTTTTGTAGTGGCAAAGCAGCAACCAGTGCAATCTGAGCTTGCGATGCGGTATAAACATATACAAGTTATTTATGTAAATCCAGCAGATTTCTATCATTTATTCACGGAGGTGATAAGACCGTGAAGCAATCATTAGGAGAATTTTTAGAATTAGCCATAGCTTATGTTATTGTATTTTTCATTTTGCGTGAATGGCTTATTCCCATTATGCAATTAACGAATACAGGTGGGATGCATCTTTTCTTAGTGTTTATCGGTATGTCTTTAGCGCTAAGTCTTTTCCGCGTACATCCTTTATTATCAGGATTAGTGAAGTTTGGTTATATTACCTGGTTTGTCGTTTTTATCTATAGCCCTAGTCCTGTATTATCTGGTGATACATTGCCTTTTTTATTGGCTGAATGGAGAGGGAACATGGCCACGATTCTAACAGGTGACTTTGGACAGGTTTCAGATGTTTTCAGAACAGTGTTATTTCTTGTATTGATTTGGATGCTGGTCTATTTAATTCACCATTGGGTTTCGGTGCGAAAAAATATATTCTACTTCTTTGCCATGACCGTATTCTTTATTGCTACTTTGGATACATTTAGTGACTATGACGGTAAAGCGGCAATTGTAAAAGTTGTTGTTTTAGGATTAATCATGACAGGTGTTCTTTTTGTCAAGCGCCTATGGCTTCAAGTAGAAACTACAAGTACGGTAATGGAGAAATGGAAAATTGTTATTCCCATGCTAGTATCTGTATTACTCGTTAGTTCTGTAGCATACTTTTTACCAAAGACTGGGCCAACATGGGCAGATCCGGTGCCGTTTATCCAAGGGGTTACTGGACAAGACGGAAATGGAAATGGTCAAAAATCAGTTGGTTATAGCCAGGATGATAGTCAGTTAGGTGGTCCGTTCCAAGGAGATAATACTTTAATATTCACTGCCTCTTCCCGTGATCGTCATTATTGGCGTATTGAAACAAAAGATACGTATACGTCAAAAGGTTGGATTGTTTCAGAGGGGAACTTTGGGAAAAATGTTTATGAGTCAAATACACCCATTCTGACTTCTTTACAAGTAGGGCCGCCCGAAAGTGAACGTCAGATTCAATTAGATATTGCTGTTCCAATGCCATTTTTAATTCAAACATATGGTATGCTTTCTGTTTCGGCTCAAGATTCCACTTTATTTATTCAAGATGAGCAGACTGAAAAAATGAATATAGAACAACAGGTAGGGGAATCGAAATCATTATCAAACTATTCATTGTCTTATAGTGAGCCTGTTTATAGTATGGAGCAGCTCCAATTGTCATATCCAGCAACACTTGAAACAATGGATTCTTCCTTTGATCGATTTTTGCAGTTACCTAACCAACTTCCTCAGCGTGTAAGGGACTTAGCGTCTGAAATAACGCAAAAGAAAGATACGGTTTATGAACAAATTAAGGCTGTAGAAAGTTATTTTAGAACAAATGGTTTTAAGTACGATAAAACGCAAGCTGCCATTCCTGGTGAAAATCAGGATTATGTCGATCAATTTTTGTTCGATACAAAAGTTGGATATTGTGATAATTTCTCCACTTCAATGGTGGTACTTTTACGCTCAGTAGGAATCCCAGCTCGATGGGTGAAAGGCTTTGCACCTGGAACTGCAGGACCTGTGTCAGATGGATTACGCGAATATCGCATCACGAATGACAATGCGCACTCATGGGTAGAAGCTTTTATACCTGGAACGGGATGGATGGAGTTTGAGCCTACAATCGGCTTTTCTGGGAATGTTAACATCGATTATGATATTCCGTTAGATACGTCTGATGAGGAGGAAGTGGCGCAGCCAGAACGAAAACCCGAGCAGCCACAACCACAAGAACAGGTAACCGAGAAGGAACAGACAAAATCAACATTTAGCTTTGATGCAATGTGGTTATGGATGAAAAAGTTTGCCTATGTTTGGGTGATAATTGTTGTATTATTAATAATCACAGGTATTTCTTTATTCTTACAGCGTAAAACGTGGATTCCTAAGATGCATGTTCGAGCATACCGTAAAAAAGTAGCGGATTGGTCAAATTTCGATTCTTCCTACCATGTTTTACTGAAGCAATTATCCCGTATTGGTTTGCGGAGAAAAGATGGAGAAACGTTAAGTGCATTCGCAGAGCGTGTAGATTCAGCATTAGAAACAGATGAAATGCAAAAGCTGACGGTAGTTTACGAGCAACATATTTATGGGAAAGACAAAGAAGATGTTGATTTTGTGAAGCTGAAAGAAAGTTGGGAATATTTAATCAATCGCACTATCAGTTGATTTTAACGTAGACAAAGAGTAAAATGAAAAAAATTAAATGCAAGGATTGCTTTCATATAAGTTCGATAATAGGGTTCGGATGTTTCTACGAAATCACCTTAAATGATTTCTCTATGAAGGCGGATGTTTTCGTTAGGTGAAAAGTATAGTAAATCACTTTACTTTGCTACGCATTCGCCTTTATCAATATTCTAGAGCTTATGAACGCGTAGAAAGTTTTTTTACTTTCTTCGCGTTTTTCTTTGAACACATGAAAAATCCTTTAAAAATAATAGAAGAGGTGGAAATTTTGACAGCTAGCCCTTTATTAAAAGAGCAAGAAAAAATCGTTGTACTAGACTTCGGTAGCCAATTTAACCAATTAATTACACGTCGTATTCGTGAATTTGGTGTTTTCAGTGAATTACATCCACATACGGTAACTGCAGAAGAAATTAAAGATATGAACGCAACAGGTATTATTTTCTCAGGTGGTCCAAACTCTGTTTATGATGAAAATGCCTTTCATGTGGATCCAGCTATCTTCGAATTAGGTTTACCGATTTTAGGTATTTGCTATGGTATGCAATTAATGGCCCATACAAACGGCGGTAAAGTTGAAGGTGCTGAAACACGCGAGTATGGTAAAGCCGAAATTCAAGTAACAACACCAAACAAATTATTTGGTGAATTACCTACAGAACAAATCGTTTGGATGAGCCATGGTGACCATGTAACAGAAGTTCCAGCTGGATTTGAAGTCATCGCAACTAGTGCATCTTGTCCGATTGCTGCAATGGCAAACGTTGAACGTAAACTATATGCTGTACAATTCCATCCAGAAGTACGTCACTCTGTATATGGTAATGATCTATTACGTCAATTCGTATTCGACATCTGTGAAGCGAAAGGCGATTGGTCAATGGCAAACTTCATTGAGCTTGAAATTGCAAAAATTCGTGAAATCGTTGGCGATAAAAAAGTATTATGTGCACTTTCTGGTGGTGTAGACTCATCAGTGGTAGCGGTGTTAATCCATAAAGCAATAGGCGATCAATTAACTTGTATGTTCGTAGACCACAACTTAAACCGTAAAGGCGAAGTTGAACAAGTAATGAAAACATTCACAGAAGACTTTGACATGAATCTTATTAAAATTGATGCACGTAAACGATTCATGGACAAACTTGCTGGGGTTTCTGATCCAGAGAAAAAACGTAAAATTATCGGTAATGAATTCATTTATGTATTTGATGAAGAGGCATCTAAGCTTGAAGGTATGGATTTCTTAGCACAAGGAACTCTTTACACAGATATTATTGAATCTGGTACTTCAACTGCACAAACAATCAAATCACACCATAATGTTGGTGGTCTTCCTGAAGATATGCAATTCCAACTAATTGAGCCACTGAAAACTTTATTTAAAGATGAAGTACGTGCGCTAGGCTTAGAGCTTGGACTAGACGAAAAAATCGTTTGGCGTCAACCGTTCCCAGGTCCTGGATTAGGTATCCGTGTGCTTGGTGAAGTAACAGAAGAAAAATTAGAAATCGTTCGCGAATCTGATTTCATTCTACGTGAAGAAATTGCAAAAGCTGGCCTTGATCGTGACATTTGGCAATATTTTACGGTATTACCTGATATCCGTTCAGTTGGTGTAATGGGCGATGCTCGTACGTATGACTATGCAATCGGTATCCGTGCCGTTACATCTATCGACGGTATGACTTCTGACTGGGCACGTATTCCTTGGGATGTACTAGAGAAAATCTCCGTCCGCCTTGTAAACGAAGTAAAACACGTGAACCGCGTGCTGTATGATATTACATCTAAGCCACCAGCAACGATTGAGTGGGAATAATAGCAAAAGCCCTAAAAGCCCTGAGAGGTTTTTAGGGCTTTTTTTGATTTATTTCCTTCTGAATTTATGGCTTAATGAAGTATCTCAACTGCAACAATTGCTGGTAAAGTGTTGTATGTAGTAAACTAAATGAATGCACAAGAAATTATACTATTCAGATTAGGGGGGATTTAAATGGAGAAAAATAAACCAATGATTTATACATTAACGGTTGGGATGCCAAAAGAATTGGTTGATAGTAAAGGACGTTCAATGATTACAGGGATTGAAAAGCAACGAGTGCAAGAAGTTTATTTGTCCTCTCAAGGCTTTGAAGGGGATGATGTGGCAGATAAAAAACATCACGGTGGCCCTGATCGAGCAGTTTGTTTATATCCTGCGGAGCATTACATACAATGGGAACAGGAACTTGGAAAAACGTTACCCGTTGCTGCATTTGGCGAAAATTTAACCGTAACAAATATGTTAGAAGCAGATGTGTGTATTGGTGATATTTATAAAATTGGAGATGCTGTCATTCAAGTTACACAGGGACGTATTCCATGTAGTACGATTGATAGATATACCGAGGCAAACACATTACTCAAACGTTTAATCGAAACAGGCTATACAGGTTTCCTTGCGCGTGTACTTGAAGAAGGGACAATCTGTGCAGATTCAACAATTGAGCTTGTAGAAAAGCATCCTGCACGTATCTCTGTTTTGTATTGCAATGAAGTGTACTTCAAAAACAATGATGCAATCGCTATGAAACAAATACAAGCAGTAGATGCATTAGCAGAAGATTGGAAAGAAAAATTAGAAAAAAGAATTCAAGTCTTGCAAAGTAAAGTGATGAGTTAAAACATACGTTCAAAAGAAGGATCCTCTAGAATTTCTAGGGGATTTTTTCTTTAAACTAATTGCTGAAATGTTCAGTACAAAGCCTCTTTAGTAATACATTTAATAGAATCTGAACATTAAATAAGAATTTTACACGAACTTTCGTATTTCTTTTTAGAAAAATGTTCGGAAATAGGGTTGAAATCTAAAAAACGAAATGATATATTACGAATGTAAATTAAATACGTCGTCGTATAATGTCGGGGATAAGGCCCGTGAGTTTCTACCAAGTTACCGTAAATAACTTGACTACGATTTAGGTTTATACATAAATGTATAAACACTAATTTGTTTCACACACTAATTGTGATGAAATATATCGTAGACATGCGACTAGTAGAGTAGTCAGCGTGTCTTTTTTGTTTTCGATATTGAAGACGACCACACGGAGGATTTTTTGATAATGAAAAAATATTTCATGTTCGATGAATTAGGAACTAATTATCGCCGCGAAATAATAGGCGGTATTACAACCTTCCTTGCAATGGCATATATTCTAGCTGTTAACCCAGGTATTCTAGAAAATGCAGGGATGGATAAAGGTGCTGTTTTCGTAGCAACAGCATTAGCAGCAGCAGTCGGTTCTTTGATTATGGGGATTTTCGCTAAGTTTCCGATTTCACTTGCTCCTGGGATGGGGTTAAATGCATTCTTTGCATTTACTGTAGTCGGAGCATACGGTATTCCGTGGCAAACTGGTTTAACAGGCGTGTTCTTCTCAGGGATTATCTTTATTATTTTATCTTTAACTGGTATCCGCGAAACTGTTATTAATGCTATACCAGTACAACTTAAATATGCAGTTTCTGCAGGTATTGGTTTATTTATAACTTTTGTTGGTTTACAAGGAGCAGGGATCATTGTCGATAGCCCAGCTACTTTAGTCACTTTAGGAAGTTTCACAGGCGCTACATTATTAGCGGTATTCGGAATTATTCTTTCAGTTATTCTTATTATTAAATTGCGCAGTATCGGTATTTTCTTAGGGATGGTGATTACTGCAGTTATTGGGATGATCACAGGTATCATTGATCCTCCGACAGCCGTTGTATCAGCTATTCCAAGTGTAGATTCTACATTCATGGTAGCACTAGAACCACTTGGTGACTTCGGTACATTATTTAACGTGAAGTTTTTAGTAGTAGTGTTAACATTCTTGTTTGTTGATTTCTTTGATACAGCTGGTACTTTAATGGCTGTAGCGACACAAGCAGGTTTAGTAAAAGATAATAAATTACCGCGTGCAGGACGTGCCTTAATGGCAGATGCACTAGCAACAACTATCGGTTCTTTATTTGGTACGTCAACAACAACAGCGTACGTAGAGTCAACTTCTGGAGTTGCTGCAGGCGCTCGTTCAGGATTTTCAGCAGTCGTAACAGCAGTACTGTTCTTAGTTGCATTATTCTTCTCACCATTACTAGCAGTGGTAACACCAGCAGTTACTGCTCCAGCTTTAGTAATCGTAGGGGTACTAATGGTATCGTCCTTACGCTTAATTGATTGGGACAAATTCGAAATAGCAGTACCTGCATTCTTTACAGTATTAATGATGCCACTTGGTTATTCAATTGCTACTGGTATTGCAATCGGCTTTGTATTCTACCCAATTACAATGTTATTAGCAGGTCGTAAAAAAGAAATTCACCCAATGATGTATGGTCTATTCTTTGTTTTCCTTGCATACTTCATTTGGGTACGTTAGTTAAACAGACACCTTTAATTGTTAGTAAGTTGCTAACAATTAAAGGTGTTTTTTATTGAGTTGATCCAAAATAAAAGAAGGTATTATTTTTACATTTATATAGAAGAAACTCGGTTTTAAATAATGCGAATAGTTTTACTTTAATGAAACACTTGCAAACTTAAATTCATGATGATATATTTAAACACGTTGTTACGAAAAAACGAACAACTTAAAAAATATTAACATAAACAGTTGACAACGAGTTAACATTATGTTAAATTATAAAAAGTTACTTAGTGTAACTAGTAAATGAACCTTGAAAACTGAACAAGCAAAACGTAATCAATAAAGTTTTAAGTAGCTAGTTTTGCTAGTGAACAAAACAAAAATTTTGGACATCAAACATGATGCCAGCAAAATTTGAGCTAATCAAATTTCTTTTATGGAGAGTTTGATCCTGGCTCAGGACGAACGCTGGCGGCGTGCCTAATACATGCAAGTCGAGCGAACAGAAAAGGAGCTTGCTCCTTTGACGTTAGCGGCGGA
>NZ_MDGU01000026.1:0-82005 GCF_001705465.1 Lysinibacillus sp. AR18-8 | reverse complement strand
GAAGACCACGGAGATCTACACGCGTAAGATCGTCGGCAGCGTCAGATGTGTATAAGAGACAGGGTCATACTAAGTGCAGTAGATGAATTTACATCTACTGCACTTTTTAATTTACTTGATATTTAGATTTATAACAAAGCTATAATAAATGAAAGCCTACACAGAAGGATTAAACTGTGTAGGCTTGTTGTTTTTCAAATTAGCGATTAAATTTTTCGTCCTTTTCCATATGGGATGCAAAGAGGTGTACCAAAGATTGGATCTGTCGTCATTTGGCAATCAAGGTCAAACACATGATTAACTAAATCAGTGGTCATAATTTCTTCTGGTTTCCCTTGACGATAGACACCACGGTCACGCACTGTAATAATATGATCGGCATAGCGACAAGCAAGATTAATATCATGTAGTACCATAATAATAGTTCGCTTTTGCTGTTGGTTCAATTCGAATAGTAAATCTAAAACGTCTATTTGATGAGTTAAATCTAAGTATGTCGTAGGCTCGTCTAAAAGAATGATATCTGTATCTTGAGCAAGCGTCATAGCTATCCAAGCACGTTGACGTTGTCCTCCTGATAGCTCATCTACTGGTCTATCTTGTAAATGCTCTGTACCTGTAGCTTTTAAAGCGCTTAAAACGATTTCTTCATCCTTTTCAGTCCACTGTTGTCGCCAACTTTGGTAAGGATAGCGACCTTGTTTCACAAGTTGTAGGACAGTTAAGCCTTCTGGTGCAACAGGAGATTGAGGAAGAATAGAGAGGTTTTTAGCCACTTGTTTTGTAGATAATTTAAAAATATCCTCACCGTCTAATAAAACGGAGCCTTTTTTAGGTTTTAATAATCGAGCAATGGAGCGTAAGAGTGTGGATTTACCACAGCCATTCGCTCCGATTAATACAGTAATTTCATTCAAAGGAATAGATAAATTGAGATCTTCGATAATATTGAAATCACCATAACTTAATGTTAGAGATTTGGTTAATAAAGATTCAGTCATGTAGTATAGACTCCTTTATTTTTTAGGGTTTCTAAATAATAAATAGATAAAGTAAGGAGCACCGATAGCAGCAGTAAAGACGCCTGCGGGTACTTCTAATGGGCTAAATGCTGTACGACCTATAATATCTGCAACCATTACAAGCAATGCGCCAATTGCAGCGGATGCTGGAATAAGTACACCGAACGATGAACCAACAATGCGTCGTGCAATATGAGGAGCCATTAATCCTACAAACCCAATAGCACCAGCAAATGCTATGGCACTCGCTACTAAACTGGAGCATAATAGAATTAAGTAAAGGCGTGTTTTTTGAACAGGCTGCCCTAGGCTTGATGCTGTATCATCACCTAATTCTTGAACATTTAACTGCCGAGTAATAAAAAAGGTTATAAGTAGAAGTACAAAAATCAATGGAACAACGATTTGTACTTGATCCCAATCCGAACTTTTGACACTACCCGTAATCCATTTATTCGCTTCACTTGCTTGATAAATTGGGCCGATAATCATTAACATTGTAGTAATTGCTTGCATGAATGCCGACACGCTAATACCGATTAAGACAAGACGATTTGGTGTGACACCATCTTTCCAAGCAAATAGGTAGACTATACATCCGACGATAGTAGCCCCTATGAATCCTGCTAATGGCAACCACTCTATACTAACTGTTAAAGAGTGATTAGAATCACTGAAAATGGCTAAGAAACCAACAACCGCTGCCCCACCACCAGCAGATATGCCGATTATATCAGGTGAGGCAAGTGGATTTTTAATGATTCCTTGTAAAACTGCACCTGCGACGGCTAATGCCATTCCAGCAAACAAGGCCATGAAAATTCGAGGCATTCGAAAATCAATAATAATCAGTTGATCAAAATCTGAGCCGTAACCAAAAAAAGCTTGTAAAACTTTAAATGGATTGATGAATGAATCACCAAATGATGCACTAAGAAAGAAAACGGCAAGAGTTAGTATGCAAATCACTGTTAATTTTTTTATAGCTTGTACATCTATTAAAAATGAAATTTTTTGTTGAAGTAAACGAATTGTTTTTACATGTTTCATTATTTTTTTCCACCTTTTCGCGCAAGGTAAATAAAGAATGGTGTGCCAATCATAGCAGTCATGACGCCTACTGGAACTTCTTGTGGCATGATAATATAACGAGCCGCAACATCAGCCAGCAATAAAAGTATCCCCCCAAGTAAAGCAGCCATAGGAATAAGCCATCGATGATCGGTGCCGACAAACTTGCGCGCAAAATGGGGAACGACAATCCCTATAAAACCAATGGGGCCAGCAATTGCAACTGCTCCACCTGCTAAAAAAATAACAATAAGACCGACCAATATCTTCATAAGTCCTAAACGTAAACCAAGACCTCTTGCTACATCATCGCCAAGAGCAAGAATATTCATTTTGGGGGAAATGATGAGGGCAGCAATCCACCCAATTACTAGATACGGTAGAACAGATAGTAGAATTTCAAGTTTTCTACCTTGTACAGAACCTGCTAACCAAAACAAAACTTGATCAAGCTCTGCTTCATTTGTAGCGAGTAAACCTTGTGTAAATGATGCAAATAGGGCACTGATGGCAGCACCAGCTAAAGTTATTTTCACTGGAGTAACAGCATCTCTACCTGAGAAACTAATCCCATAAACGGATAAAGCAGCGATTGCAGCACCAAGAAATGCAATCCACGCAAAAGATTGCAAGCTTGAAATGTGGAAAAAAATCATGGCAAAGACAACAGCAAAGCCTGCTCCTGCATTAATGCCAAAAATTCCAGGAGAGGCTAATGGATTTTTCGTTAAGGTCTGCATAAGCACGCCTGTAATAGCTAATGAAGCACCAACGCAACTGGCTATAAGAGCTCTTGGAATTCGAACATTTTGAATAATAAGATGCTCATTTGAATTGTTAAATTGTCTAAAAGATTCATACGTAGTTTGAATAGAAGTATTTGCATAACCATACACAATACTGATCCCCATAGAAAGAAGTAATAGTATGACTCCTACTAGTAAAGCAATCATTTTAGAATAATTATTTTTTAATATCATATTTAACGTGTACTCTTTTCTTGGAAAATTAATAAATTAGTTATTGACTTTGATAGTTACATACAATACGATTAATATCGTTCTTAGACAGATGAAAGTGATTTTCATTCTCGTCAAATATGCTTAAATATTTTATCATATACAATGGAGGAAGAAAAGGTGCAAAAAGCTTTTCAAAAACTATTAGTTTTACTAGCTGTGGTTGCTATTTTTGTTCTGGCAGCATGCGGTACTTCTAAAGATAATGCCAAAGAAGAAAGTACAAAAGAAAGCAATGCTTACAGTGTTGACCATGCAATGGGGACAACTGAAGTAAAAGACACACCAAAACGTATCGTTGTTTTAACTAATGAAGGAACAGAAGCATTATTAGCTCTAGGTATTAAACCAGTAGGTGCTGTTCAATCTTGGACAGGCGATCCATGGTATGATCACATCAAGGATCAAATGGAAGGTGTAGAGGTTGTCGGTATTGAACATGAAATAAATATCGAAAAAATTGCTTCTTTAAAGCCAGATTTAATCATTGGCAATAAATTACGACAAGAAAAAGATTATGCTAAACTTAGCAAAATTGCTCCAACTGTGTTTTCTGATACATTACGTGGTGACTGGAAAGAGAATTTTAAATTATACGCTAAAGCAGTAAATCAAGAAACAAAAGGTGAAGAAGTTCTAAAAGCTTACGAAGATAAGTTACAAGCTCTGAAAGAAGAACTTGGAGAACAAACCAACCAAGAAGTTTCATTTGTACGCTTTATGGCCGATAAATCTCGTATCTATTACACAGATTCATTCTCAGGTGTGATTTTTGATGCTTTAGGATTTAAACGTGTTGCAGCGCAAGCAGATTTATTTAAAGATAATGCTAAACTAGGAAACTTAGCGATTGAAGTAGGGAAAGAAGCGATCCCTCAAATGGATGGGGATGTTATTTTCTACTTCACGTACATGCCAACAGGCGATGATTCAGCACTAGCAACTGAACAAGAGTGGACACAAGACCCGATTTGGAAAAACTTAACAGCAGTCCAAAAAGGCAATGCACATAAGGTGGATGATGTCATTTGGAATACGGCTGGAGGCATTTTAGCTGCGAATATTATGCTAGATCAAGTGAAAGAAATCTTTGTTAAATAATTTTCTTATAAACTATACATTTATCGATGTTCGATAAATGTATAGTTTTTTTACTTCCTAATATATACTCTCCTGGTACTTTAAAGTTAGATAGACTATGATGTAGATATTGACCATAAATTGAGGGGGATGGCGATGAAGGAAAAATTAAGGTGGGTTTATAATCAGCATTATTTAGAGCAAGATCATATAAAACAAGCAACAGCAATACTTCCATATTTTTCACTAGATCAAGTGAGGAAAGTTGGTCAATTTCAGCGTACATATGAGCAATTTGAGAAGACACCACTCCATCATCTTGAGGCACTATCTTCATATATAAATGTAGAAAAAATTATGATTAAAGATGAATCTTATCGATTTGGTTTAAATGCCTTTAAAGTTTTAGGAGGTATTTATGCAATTGCGCAATATGTTGCCAATAAGCTTGGAAGGAATATAGAGGAGCTATCGTTTGAACAGTTAAAAACTCCAGAAGTAAGAGCGCAAGTAGGCAATTTAACATTTATTTCAACGACTGATGGAAATCATGGTCGTGGTGTGGCATGGGCTGCAAGAGAACTGGGTTTTCAAGCAAGAATATATATGCCAGCTGGTAGCGCCGCTGAGCGGTTACTGCATATTAAAAGTGAAGGGGCTTTTGCTGAAATTACGACAATGAATTATGACGATACTGTTCGTTATACCTCACAGCTTGCACTAGAAAATGGTTGGGTTTTGATTCAGGATACAATGTGGCAAGGCTATGATGAAATTCCATTATGGATTATGCAGGGGTACACAACCCTTGTACAGGAGATTGTTGAACAGATACAGCAAGCCCCAACACATGTATTTTTGCAAGCTGGTGTGGGGTCCTTTGCCGGAGCAGTAGTAGCATTTTTACAGCAATACTATGAGCAGGAAATTACATTTGTCTTGGTTGAGCCACATGTCGCTAATTGCTATTATGAAAGCTTTAAGAAAAATACAGATCAATTTGTCACTGTTGGTGGGGAGATGCAAACTATAATGGCAGGTCTTGCTTGTGGTGAACCGAATCCACAGGCTTGGCAAATCTTAAAAGCCTACACAAAAATAAGTATCTCCTGTGAGGAAGAAATAGCAGCATCAGGTATGCGCGTTCTAGGAAATCCTTTAGCTACAGACACTCGCATTATAGCTGGTGAATCAGGAGCGGCGCCATTTGGTTGCTTTTATGAAATAATGACTAATGAACAATATAAGGAATTAAAACATGCCTTGCACCTAAATGAACAAGCAAGGGTGCTGTTTATTAATACAGAGGGTGATACAGATAAAGAGAGTTATCGAGAAATAGTTTGGCATGGGAAATATGCGAATCAATAGCAAACTAGTGATTTACTAGTTTGCTATTTTCATTTTGTAAAAGGATTTGAAAGTATAATTAAGTTTAATTAAATTTTTTTATTTTAACTCTTGACCTTAACGTTGCGTCAAAGCTTACAGTAGCATTAGTGGAGGTGATGAGATGGAATATACCATTCAGGAGCTTGCTCAACTATCGGGCGTTAGTACAAGAACATTGCGTTATTATGATGAAATTGGATTGCTGAAACCAGCAAGAACCAATGAGGCAGGTTATCGATTTTATGGCCAATGGGAGGTCGATATGTTGCAGCAGATTTTATTTTACCGTGCTTTGGATATGAAATTAGCGACAATTCAGGCTATTATTCAAGCACCAAATTTTCAGCATGCTGAGGCGCTCAAAACACATAGAGCTGCTTTGCTTCAACGCAAAGAGCAGTTGGAAACGATCTTACAGACAGTAGAAAAAACAATACAATCCATTGAGGAGGAACAACCAATGTCTAATGAAGAAAAATTTAAAGGCTTTAAAGAAAAGTTAATTGAGAATAACGAAAAGCAGTACGGCAAAGAAATCCGTGAGAAATATGGGAATGAAACAGTGGATGCATCCAATGCTAAGCTTATGAACATGACGGAGCAACAATATCAAGCGATGCAACAGCTAGAACAGCAAATGTTTGAACGTTTAGCAGAGGCAATGAAACTTGGAGATACAACAAGTGACATTGCGATGGAAGTTGCAGAGTTGCATAAACGCTGGCTCAACTTTACGTGGAAAGAGTATTCCAAAGAGGCACATGCAGGGCTGGCACAAATGTATATTGCTGATGAACGCTTTACAGCTTATTATGATGAGCGTGGTGAAACAGGAGCAGCGCAATTTTTGCATGACGCCATTATAGCTTATACAAGTAAGTAAATAGGTCTTCCTTATGCTGACATGTTTTAGAAATCGTAAAACAGGAAAAAATGAAAGCATGAGGAGGAGATTATTGTGGATCAACAGGTAATGCAACAATTAAAAAGACAACTAGAGCAAGAATTACAAGAAATAGAACAACGAATAGAAGAATCAGAGCGACCTCAAGCGACAGAATTATCGAATTATGATAATCATCCAGCTGATAATGCAAGTGATTTAACGGATCAGCTTACAGAAATGGCTATTGATGAGCATCGTGGTGATAATGCTGAAGAAATAAAAGAAGCTCTTCAAGCAATGGCAGACGGTACATATGGCAATTGTACAGTCTGTGGTAAAGAAATTCCGATTGGTCGCTTAAAGGCAATGCCGCAAGCTCTGACATGTGTGGAACATGCAGAAAAGAAAGAAGACAATTTACGACCAGTGGAAGAAGATGTTCTTTCTTCGACACCAAAATCAGATGATTTTATTGAGCTGGAGGAATTCGGCTCTTCTGATACACCACAGGATAAAATTTAGTAAGTTTTTCCTCGCAGAAGCAGTATAATAACTGTAGAGGTGAGGATATGAAGATTATTGATTTACATTGTGATGCGCTTTTAAAGTTAACTACTCTTGAAACGGCTAATTTTGCTGAGGATGTACGAATACATGCTAATCAAAAAAGATTGCAATTAGGGCAAGTAGAGGCGCAAGTGTTCGCTATCTTTATTGACCCAAAAATCCCACAAAATTTGCAATTTCTTGAGGTCATGCGCCAAATCGAAGCATTCCATACTCACGTATTACAAACAGAGGGCATGGTGCATATTACAGATTGGGCACAGTTAGATCAATTAGCTCCCCACGAAATAGGAGCCATTTTAAGCTTAGAGGGCTGTAGTGCCATTGGCGAAGATTTAACAAAACTGACAGCTGTACTGGATGCAGGGGTGAAGTTGGTAGGTTTAACATGGAATGAAGAAAATGCTGTGGCCCATGGTGCTGAACAGGATGCAACTCTTGGTTTAAAGCCATTTGGTAAAGAAGTTATACAATTATTAAATGAACGCGATATTATTATTGATGTGTCCCATCTAAATGAGCAAAGCTTTTGGGATGTCTTGCCGCTTGCAAAGCATATTATTGCAAGCCATAGTAATGCACGTGCACTATGTGATCACCCGCGTAACTTAACTGATGCCCAGGCAAAGGCACTTGTTGAGGCGGGAGGACATATCCATGTAGTTTATTTCCCACTCTTTATAGGCAAAGGTGCAACACTAGACCATTTAGTGGGGCATGTGGAGCATTTAGCTAAACTGGTAGGTGTGGAGCATATTGGATTAGGCTCCGATTTTGATGGGATTGATAGGACTGTCAGTGGCTTAGCCCATGCAGGAGAGGCACAAAATTTACTAGAGGCATTACGTACACGCTTTTCAGATGAAGAAGTGTATGGTATTGCAAGCCAAAATTTCCGACGCTATGTAAAAAAAGCAGCAACCCGTTAAGGCTGCCGCATCTTAATAAAAGAAATAATGAATTAATAAACCGATTCCTAATAGGAAGCCGAAGAATGTATTTGTTTGCGCTGTATATTTCATCGCAGGCATTACCTCTTTGGCTTCTTTTTTGTCTCGGAAAATTTGAATGGCACGTAATGGTTTTGGAATACTTAGGAAGATGATTAATGCCCAAAAAGTAATACCATCAACTGCTACAAGAGCAATCACCCATAAATAAGAGACGATAAAAAAGCCTGATAACACGGAAATTGCATTATCACGTCCTACCAAAATAGCTAAGGTTTTTCGTCCGCCTTCTGTATCGCCAACAATATCACGTATATTGTTCGATAGCATAATGGCACCGACTAAAATCATGCTTGGTACAGAGAGCAAGACAGCATCTAGTGTTACTGTAAGCGCTTGAATATAGAAGGCAATTAATACAATGCCCATCCCCATTACTGCGCCAGAAACAATTTCACCAAATGGCGAATAGGCGATTGGGTATGGTCCACCTGTATATAAAAAGCCAATAAGCATACAAACAAGTCCGACAACAGCTAACCACCAAGATGTTGAGGTACATATGTAAATGCCAAGAAGCATGGCAATAGCATAAAAGCTTAATGCAATCATCATAATTGTTTTTGGCTGTACACCATGACGGACAATCGTTCCGCCAATCCCGACGGAATGCTCGTTATCTAATCCTAATTTGTAATCATAATATTCATTGAACATATTCGTTGCTGCTTGTATAAGCATACTTGCAATGAGCATAGCAAAAAATAGTCCAAAATCAATTGTTTCTTTTTCAATTGCTAAGGCAATTGCTGTTCCTAGGAATACAGGAACAAATGAAGCGGTTAAAGTATGTGGACGTGTTAAATGCCACCACACTTTAAAACCCCTATCAGCTTCAATGACTTTGGTCATAAGGTCTTTCTCTCCTTCAAATGTTGTCGACTCTTCTTATTTTAAACGAAGATTGAGAAAATGGGTAGGTTCACAGCTTATTACATACTGTTTAATGAAAAAAAGTGATACAATAGAACATGCATTTATGAACTGAAAATAAAAAAGAACAATTAGCAACAGTACGAATAACGTGTTGCCAACTAAAATATGATGTGTTATTTAACCATCATTCATTATGTACATTGCAACAACGGAGGTAATTTTCATGCAACAGAAGTGGTACCAAGCCACAGAAGTAGAAGTGGACTCTTTGGGCCAAAGCCTTCATTTTTATATGGAAACAATTGAAGTAAGTCGCCTATCTGCACTGGCGTTCTATGCAGCTGGCGAGGAATGTTATAAAGGTGAACGATTTTATTGGCAAAATAGAGAAAAAACAATGACATTAGTTGGGCTAGGACATGCTCATACTATTCAAAACAACGCTAAAGAAAACCGCTTTGATGCAGTTGAAGCGGAATGGAAAAACATAACGAAAAACTGTCCAAAAGGTCAACAAGCGTTACAACCAATTTTGTTTGGCGGTTTTACATTTGATCCTCAAAATAATGTAGACGGGGAATGGACGGATTTCCCAGAGGCTTATTTTGCATTAGCAACGTTTCAACTGGTGATACGCGATGATAAAGCATACGTAAGTATTCACCTTTTGACACAAGACCAACAGGCTGAGGATCAGTTCGAAGCGCTAAGAAAAGAGCGCGATCATTTAATCCATGCAGCTCAGGTTAAAGAAGTGAAAACGTATACAAAACCTGAAATCATAAGTTATTTTGAACCATATAAAGAGCCTTATTTAGCCTCAATCGATCAAGTGACAGCATTAATTAAACAGAAAAAGGCAGATAAAGTGGTCATTGCACGATCACTTGCTTTGCAATTTAAAGAGTATGTATCCGCACCACAAGTACTTTCTCAAATTATTCATGAACAACCAGAAAGCTATTTATTTGGTTTAGAGCATAGACATTTATTATTTTTCGGAGCATCACCTGAACGACTTGTGAAAGTAGAAGATGGTCGAGCATTTTCTTCTTGTGTTGCTGGCTCAATTAAACGAGGTAAGACTGCAGAGGAAGATGAGGCTTTTGGACAAAGTTTATTAAATGACCCTAAAAATGGCGGAGAACATCAGTATGTTGTGGATATGATTGCGGAAACATTCCGTAAAAATTGTGTGGACATGACGGTGCCAGATAGACCACGCTTGTTAAAAATACGAGATATTCAACATCTGTATACGCCTGTTGAAGGTCAGTTAAATCAGGATGCAACAATCTTACAATTGACTAAATCATTACATCCAACACCCGCTTTAGGTGGTGTACCACGCAAAGAAGCATTGGCAGCCATCCGTAAATATGAGCCGATGAATCGGGGACTGTATGCTGCGCCAATAGGCTGGCTAGATGCAGAGGGTAACGGTGAGTTTGCAGTTGCCATACGTTCAGCAGCCTTACTAAATGATAAAGCTTATTTATATGCAGGCGGTGGAATCGTCGCAGATTCAGAACCGCAATCTGAATATGAAGAAACATTAGTAAAATTCCGTCCAATGCTTCGTGCGCTAGGGGGACAATTACATGAGTGAACGAAAAATACTAACAGATTATGTTTATAAAATGGTCGCATCGCTAGTGCAAGCTGGTGTAGAGAATGTTGTCGTTAGTCCAGGCTCACGTTCAACACCGCTTGCTTATGCGGTTGCTTCTACTAAACAAGTAAAAATGTATCGGCAGGTAGACGAGCGCTCAGCAGCATTCTTTGCGCTAGGGCTTGCTAAGGCAACTACTAAGCCTGTGGTTCTTTTATGTACATCTGGTACAGCAGCAGCTAACTATTTTCCTGCGATTGTGGAGGCAAGCTATGCACGTGTACCATTAATCATTATAACAGCTGATCGCCCACATGAATTACGTGAGGTAGGCGCCCCACAGGCTATCAACCAACCCAATTTATATGGTTCACATGTAAAGTGGAGTGTTGATTTTCCGTTAGCAGATGGTGCTGAACCAACATTGCCTTTTATTGAGCGTCATCTTGCTCGTGCGGTAGCCATTGCCACGAGCGCACCTTTTGGACCAGTCCATATTAATGTACCTTTCCGTGAACCACTATTAATTGATTTACAGCAGGAGCTACCAGCAGTGACGTTTAAGCACAGCAGTATGGGACAATTAACCCCAACACGCGGGGATCAACAGGAACTATCCTCTATTATACAATCAACTAAAAGAGGTTTTATGATCATTGGTGAGTTAGCTCTTGGTACAGAATTATCCATAGTTTGGGAATTTGTACGTCAGCTGAAGTGGCCTGTCATTGTTGAAAGTTTATCGAATATGCGTACATCCGTACCAGAGGATTGTTTACCATTTATCGTGACAACCTATGATGCCATTATGAAGAGTGATGACTTCAAAGCACTGGTACAACCAGATACAGTAATCCGAATAGGGGCACAACCAGTTTCGAAGTTTATAATGCAATTTATTACAAAGTCACGCCCAAATGCGTATGTGATTATCGATGAAGACCCTATGTTTAGAGATGCTACAGGCGTATCTACGCATTTTATTCATGCGAATGTCAATCAGTGGCTAACAGAATTAGCTATCACTGAAACGGCTATCGAGGAAACATACTTAGCCGAATGGCAAAAAGCAAATCAGCTTGCTTCTATGTTTATTGAACAATACGCAGAGGTAGAAAAAGATGAAGGGGCTATAGTCAGTCGTTTACTCAAAATGATTCCTGACGGTAGTGATATTTTCGTTAGCAGTAGTATGCCAGTACGGGATATTGATACATTTTTATTGGCTACACCGAAAGATTTACGTGTTTTTGCCAATCGAGGAACGAACGGGATTGATGGTGTCGTATCAACAGCAATCGGTTTCAGTCAGGGAAATAATCGAGAAAGTTATTTACTGATTGGTGATTTAGCCTTTTTACATGATGTGAATGGACTCATTGCTTCCAGATATCAGGAATGTAACTTAACGATTATTGTGATGAATAATGATGGCGGTGGTATTTTTTCCTATTTACCACAGTCAACTGTTGAAGATCACTATGAGGATTTATTTGGCACACCAACAGCCCTTGAATTCCGTGACATTGCACATATGTATGATATGGACTATGTACGTGTGGAAACAATTTCTGAGCTTTCTGAGAAATTTTCAACATGTAAAAACCATTCTTTACGATTAGTTGAAATATTTACAGATAGAACCGAGAATGTGAATGCACATCGAGGTTTATGGAATCGAATTAATGCGGAGTTAAAAGCATGACAAAGTGGATGATTCGTGGTCTTGAAACCCATGTAGATATATGGAATGAAAACGGTGAATATACAGTCGTTGCCTTACATGGATTTACTGGTAGCTCAGCAACATGGCATAATCTAGCACAAGCTCTACCTCATGTGCGTGTTATTGCCGTTGATTTAATTGGACATGGTCAAACAGCTATTCCACAGCACGTACAGCGTTTTTCTATGGAGGAGCAATTACAGGATTTAGAACAACTATTTTGCCAGCTTCATTTAGAGAAATTTACGCTGTTGGGCTATTCAATGGGTGGAAGAATCGCTTTATCCTATGCCATTTCGTATCCAGCTCGTATACATCAGCTCATTTTAGAAAGTGCATCTCCTGGCTTGCGAACAATGGAAGAGCAAAATGAACGTTGTAAGCGAGATGAAGCACTAGCGCAAAAAATAATGACGAATGGTGTACTGTCCTTTGTCAATGCTTGGGAAAGCATACCGCTTTTTGCTTCACAGCAACGTCTACCTAAAACTGTAAGAGAAACTATTCGAGAAGAGCGACTATCACAGAAAGAAGAGGGGCTTGCTGGTAGCTTGAGAGGTATCGGGACAGGCGTTCAACCTTCAAATTGGGATAGATTGTCGCAACTAGAAATACCTGTCCTGTTAATTACAGGTTCATTGGATGAGAAATTTTGTAAAATTGCACTAGAAATGAAAGCGCTATTAAATACTGTTAAGCATTTAACAGTAAATGACGCTGGACATGCAATTCATGTGGAAAATCCCGCTGAGTTTGCTACAATAGTAGAGGAGTATTTAACGTAATATACGATTACGTTAGCGCCTCGCTAGAAACGAGACGAATTTAATGATATAGGAGGCAATTCAATGACACGTCAATGGACAACATTACATACTTATGAAGATATTAAGTATGAGTTCTATAACGGTATCGCAAAAATTACGATTAACCGTCCAGAAGTGCGTAATGCATTCCGCCCAAAAACGGTAATGGAAATGATTGACGCATTCTCACGTGCACGCGATGATAAAAATATCGGTGTTATTATTCTAACTGGTGAAGGTGAACATGCTTTCTGCTCAGGCGGAGACCAAAAAGTTCGCGGTCACGGTGGCTACGTAGGAGAAGATGAAATTCCACGTCTAAACGTTCTTGATTTACAACGTTTAATCCGTGTAATTCCAAAACCTGTAGTAGCAATGGTAGCTGGCTACGCAATTGGTGGAGGTCACGTTTTACATGTTGTCTGTGACTTAACAATTGCAGCTGACAATGCTCGCTTTGGACAAACTGGACCAAAAGTAGGTTCATTCGATGCTGGTTATGGCTCAGGCTATCTTGCTCGTATTATTGGTCATAAAAAGGCACGCGAAATTTGGTACCTATGCCGTCAGTACGATGCACAACAAGCACTTGATATGGGCTTAGTCAATACAGTTGTGCCTTATGCGCAATTGGAAGATGAGACCGTTCAATGGTGTGAAGAAATGCTTCAAATGTCACCAACTGCACTACGCTTCTTAAAAGCAGCGATGAATGCAGATACAGATGGTTTAGCAGGTCTTCAACAAATGGCTGGAGATGCTACACTTCTTTACTACACAACTGATGAAGCAAAAGAAGGCCGCGATGCATTCAAAGAAAAACGTCAACCAGATTTCGGTCAATTCCCAAGATTCCCTTGATTAGTAGGGGGTTTAAAGCTCGTATCTTTTGGAGATACGAGCTTTTTATATGTCTTGAACAGAGGGGAGATAAAAATAGGGGATAGAAGTGGCTAAAAGGTGGATAAAACTCAATAGATGAAGGATAGAGGTATTCATTAAAAAGCTAGATACTACATGGATAATAGACAAACTATATGGGAAAGCGTTAAGATGTAGGGTGATTGGAGTGACAAAGATGTATCCTAACTGGATTTTACAAAGAGCTTATTTAACACCTTTCCGTAAGGCACTTACTTTTAAAAAGCAAAGCTGGACTTTTCAAGAATTGAATGATGAATCGATAAAACGTGCTCGACAATTAGTGACACTCGGTATTCAACAGGGTGATCGAATTGCTATTATGGGGCCAAGTAAGCCTGAGCTTGTAATCATGATGTATGCCTGCATGCATCTGCAATGTGAAATGGTGATGCTTAATCGTAGACTATCACAGGATGAGCTGGCTTATCAGCTAGAGGATTCAGAGGCTGTAGCGGTATTAGTTGCCGATGAGGATGTAGAAAAGCTACCATTTGAAACAACCTATCATTTATTTTCAGCAATTGAAAAGGGTGCAGAGGGTGCAGTAGATATTGTCAAGGAATGGCCTCTTCATCAAACAACAACTATTATGTATACGTCTGGTACAACCGGCTTCCCCAAAGGGGTTCGCCAAACAGTTGGAAATCATCAGGCTAGTGCCACTGCCTCCGTTTTAAATATTGGGCTACAGGCTCAGGACGTTTGGCTATGCGCGGTCCCTTTATTCCATATTAGTGGGTTCTCCATTTTAGTGCGTTCACTGCTATATGGAAATCAAATCTTTTTATATGAGCAATTTGATGTGGAATCTATCGCACAAAATATTATGGATGGGGATGTCACCCATATGTCTGTTGTAGCGGTGACCTTGGAACGAATTCTACATACGCTAGAGCAACGCAATGCGAAAGCGTCATCTCATTTTAAGTTAATGTTAGCTGGAGGTGGACCTGTTCCCGTTGATTATTTAGCGAGAGCACATGCGTTAAATTTAGCTGTCGCACAAACGTATGGGATGACAGAAACCTCCTCACAAACAGCCACATTGGCAAGTGAAGATGCTATGAGGAAAATTGGTTCTGCTGGAAAGCCTTTATTTTTTAATCAAATAATGATTGCTGAGCCAAATGCTAAAGGTGAAGGGGAAATTTGCATACGAGGTCCTCATGTCACACCTGGCTATATTGGACGTTTTGCACAAAAAAATGCAACGAAGGCTGGCTGGCTTCATACAGGTGATATTGGTTATGTGGATGAAGAGGGTTATTTATTCGTCATTGATCGAAGGGCAGATTTAATCATTTCAGGGGGAGAAAATATTTATCCTGCAGAAATAGAAAATGTACTACTCACACACCCAGCTGTCAAAGAGGCGGGTGTATGCGGTATGCCTGATGAACAATGGGGTCAGGTACCCATTGCCTTTATCGTGTTAAATGAGCAGGTATCTGTTGAGCAACTAAAGGCCTTTTGTTTACAGAAACTTGCTAAATATAAAGTGCCTAAAGAAATGATTATTACAGACAGTCTTCCGCGCAATGGTGCGGATAAATTGTTGAGACGGAAATTATTACAATAAAAACTTTGTGAAAGAAGTCTTCTAAAAAGGAAGGCTTCTTTTTTATTTGAACTTTTAGCATGAAATTAATCATTTATTAACATAATAAAAAAAGAGAGGCATAAACTATTTAGTAAAGGAGAATGACTCATATGAGGAAATATATATATAATGTTGTCATTATATTATTTGTTCTACAAATGAGTCATGTGCAAGTATTTGCAAACTATGAAAAAGAAGATGTAGCAACAGCTCATTCAATTGAAACACTACAATCTCTCATTAATAAAGAAGTTATGCATCTATCATCCGAATTCTCGATTCGTTATACTGGTGACTTAGCCGAGATAAAAGATGAACTAACAGAAATTACTAAAAATGCAATTGAAAACTCTTATATTTATACTAATATTTCAAGTTTCCAATGGAAGTACGAAGGTTATAGCAATAATATTGTCATTGCCTTTGCATTTACGTACCATCTATCACAAACAGAGGCGTTATTTGTCGAGCAAACTTTGGAAAATATTATTGCACCTATGCATGGATTAAGTGACATAGAAAAACTACAGGCTGCACATGATTTTATTGTATTGTCCGCGGAATACTCTAAGGAAACAGAAGGAAGTCAATATTCTCCATATACATTATTAACGGAGAATAAGGGCGTCTGTCAGGCATATGCTTTAGTGCTATATCGAATGTTAGAAATGCTGGGTTTTGAGGTACAATATGTACCTGGAAAAGTAGGAGAACAGCTACATGCCTGGGTATTAGTGAAACTTGATCATGCTTGGTATCATATTGATGTGACATGGGATGACCCTTTGCCTGATCGTAAAGGAGAAGTTCGCTATCAATATTTTTTAGTGTCGGATCGCCAATTAGCACAAGATCATACATGGGATTATGCAAGTTTCCCTGCTGCAACAAGCGAGAAATATATAGATTTGCAGGAAGAAACAAAAAGACAAAGTTTAGCAACACCTATACAACATCAATTGAATCAAATTATAGGGTTATCAATCATCGGAGAAAATCGGTTAGCCGTACAACAATTAGTGGAACAGCCGATGAAGCTTGTTACTCAAAAAACAAATAAACAAGACAATTTAGTTCAGTTTAACTTTACTGAGTGGCCACCGATGCTAGTAGAAAGTAGTATAATGGCTTTTGTTGTCCTTCAGCCAAAAGCTAAGCATGTGACTAAGCAAAAAACAATGAAGTGGCTAGGGTCTTTTTATCGAACGGAAAAACGGATGCCACAAGAAAAATACGTCATAATAAAGGAGGTGTCCCAATAGAGGGGCACCTCCTTACTCATATTATTGAACGCTTAAAGCTTTTTCTAATGTTTGAATATTTTTTTGCATCAATGTGAAATAGGTTTCCTTATTTTTTTCATCATCAGCTGTTAATACGCTTAAATTATGCAAGACAAGAGATTCTGCACCAACTTCTTTTTGAATAATCTCTGCTAATTTGGAAGAGACATTTTGTTCAAATAAAATATAGTGAATGTGCAATTCATTTGCTTTGTCTACAATCTTTGTTAATTCCTTTTGAGATGGCTCATTTTGTGAATTCAAGCCAGCAATCGGCACTTGAGTTAAGCCGTATTGACCAGCAATATAGCCAAATGCAGCATGGGATACAAAGAATGTTTTATTTTGTGCTTTGTCAGTCATTGCTTGGAAATCTTGATCTAAATCCTTTAATTCTTTTACTAATGCATCATAATTTGTGTTAAAAGTTGCCTCCTGAGCTGGCATTTTTTCAACTAGTGTGTTTTTGATAGCCAGTGCTAAGTCTTGACTAATTGTAGGAGATAACCAAACATGCGGATCGATATCGCCATGCTCATGCTCATCATGTCCATGTTCTTCACCTTCATGTTCATGCTCTTCCTCGGTTGTACCGTGCTCATGCTCATCATGAGCGTCTGCTTCATGTTCTTCCTCTTCTGCATGAACATGTCCTGTGCTTACAGCTAATTTTTCATCTGAAACGTCATCAGCAGTTGCCACCATTGTGACATCTTCGTTCGCTAAAGTTTTTTTAGCGTTTTCTACAAAGCCTTCAAGTCCTAAGCCAATATAGAAAAAGATATCAGCATCTGCTAATTTCATCATATCTTTTTGAGTTGGCTCGAAGGTGTGTTCATTCGCACCAGCTGGGTAAATGGAAGCTACTTCAACATAATCTCCACCAATGCGCTGTGCAAAATAGCTTAATGGATAAACCGTTGTATAAATACTTAATTTATCTTTTTCCTCAGTCTTTTGGGATGTGGACGATTTGTCTCCACAAGCGGCAGTAAATAAAGCAAGAACTGCGACTAACAATAATACAGATAGTTTTTTCATATAAGTAAGATACCTCTCTTAAATAGTAATCATTACGATTTATTTTTTAGAACAGTTATTATAATAACGCACAACTTAAAAAAGTACAAGAAAAAAATGCCCTCCGAAATTAATTCTTTTTCGAAGGCCATTTTTCAGGCACAGGATCAAAGCCACCAGGATGAAATGGATGGCATTTGGATATACGTGTAATGGTTAAGAGGAAGCCTTTAAATGTACCGTGCTTTTGAAAAGCTTCGAGCCCATAAGAAGAACAGGTAGGATGAAAACGACAAGTAGGTGGCGTCATAGGTGAAATAAACTTTCTATAAAACTGGATGAGCCAAATAAAGGGATATTTCATCGTTGCTCTTCCTTTTGCTGAGACGTATGTTGTTCAGGCTTTGGATCAATTGTTTGTGTAAAAATATTATTTTTTTTCTTCATAATAATAATGACAGAAACACCAAACATTAGCATCATCATCGCAATCATAATGATAATTGGTAAAGGTACACCCATTTCTTTCACTCCAAATTCAGTAATGGTATTTAATTTTCCTCTTGATGATAGTTTTGCTTCGGTTTTTCATCAACAGTATGTTTAAAGGCATAGGCACGGTTGACACTGATAATTGTCGCAATGGTGATTAAAATAACGATGATAACTGCGACTATTAAGAGCGTAGTTAAACTCATAGTATTCACTCCGTTCTTTATTCATCATACCTATTATAAATTATCTGGTCCTATTAATTGTGAAGGAAGTTTGACATAAAAGCGAATAAAACACCACCTATCACTCCATACTATGGAAAAAGGAGTGAATCGTAAAGATGGATCGTCAGCGCGTATATTTTTCACTTGCCAATAGAACGTATTATACCAACCCATATGCAGGGCCATGGAATTTCGAACTCAATGTAGATCGACAAGCATTAGATGTATTTGAGAGAATCTTTCAGCAAATGCAACTGTTAGAAATTTCGAATGCATGGCGTGCACAGTTACCATATATACAGTATCACCAAGACAGAGAAAATGATGAAATAGATAAAAGATTAATGAAAATCTATGCACTTGTTCATGAATATGGAGATGATGATACGAAGGCATTCGTTGAGCAGCTTCCTTATTTCAACAAACGTGTCTAGCGAATAGGGGAAAAGGTCACTGAATCAGAAGTGACCTTTTCTTCTATTAACAAATGGCTTTTAAAATTGTAAAAACCGCTTCTCGAGGGACGATGATGGGGATAGTGAGTTGATCTTTAATCATGTTTTTCATTGTTGTGGAATAGCCCATACAATCAAGAATAAGCAAATCGGCTCCTTGCTCTTCTAATTGTTGTGCTTTTGACAATAAATGTTGGTTATCAAAGTGGTATGGGGAGCTTGCTGAAAAAGTTACATCGAACTGTGCTTTTTGCCATTTCTCTGCAACCGTTCGATGTTGTTCGGGTTCGGGGCCTATTAAACCAATGGCTAATTCTGTATGTAAGCCCTTCACTAAATTAGTCATCATACGATCAGGTAGTAAAAGATTTTTATAGGATAATTTATTCGTAAAATCTCCTGTACACATAAGTAGTATCCAAGTGAATTCATGTAGATCATCAATACAGCTTTGAATATAAGGCATGAGCTTTTGTTTACTGAGCTTTACTTGTCGACCATTGGTAAGAAGTGTCACTAAAACATCTGAGTCCTCACGAGAAGGCGAAAGTGTAGCAATTTCCTCTGAGGATAGTGAATCAAGTACACCGAATTCATGAACATGTAAACCTGCTTCTCTTAATTGCTGTATATCCTCTGCCATATCTTTACGAGGTGCCTGACCAATTGTTACAACGGCAATTTTCGAATGTTGCATTGCGCTCACTCCGCTTCGTAATATTTTTGTCCATTTACATAAGTTTGTAAAACCTTTGCTTCTGTTTCAAAAATAGGGTGCGACCAAACAACAAAATCAGCATCTTTGCCTTCCTCAAGGCTGCCAATGCGGTGATCAAGCTGTACAAGCTTAGCTGCATTGATCGTAATACTTTTGAGGGCTGTGTCTTCATCTAAACCATAACGAATCGTTTCTGTGGCACAATACTTTAAGTATTGAATTGGTACAAATGGATGATCTGTCATGATAGCAAATGGAATATTATGTTCTTTAAAAACGGCAGCAATTGCTGGTGTAGAATGACGCGTTTCGTATTTAGATGGCGTTAACATATAGGGCCCAAGCGTTGCATGGAATCCACTTTCTTTAACGGCATCCACAATGAGATAGCCTTCTGTGCAGTGCTCTAAATGAAGCTTCACATTAAATTCTTTGGCAATTCTAATTGCTGTCATAATGTCATCTGCTCTATGGCAGTGAAGGCGAAGTGGCATGTCGCCTCGAAGTACTTCAATAAACGGGCGTAACTCAGCATTTTCTTTAATTTGCTCAGTTTGTTGTTGTTCATTGAGTTGACTTGCACGTTGGAAACCATCTCGTAAAAGCTGTGCAATGGCCATACGAGTCATCGGCTTGCGCTTATACTGATTACCAAAGACGTTTTTCGGATTTTCCCCTAGGGCCCCCTTTAAACCGCTCCGCTCTACTAAAACACGAGAGGAAAGGGTAGGTCCTGCTGTTTTAAGAATGCTCCAAATACCACCTATGACATTGGCACTACCTGGCCCAGTTTGCACAGTGGTTACGCCCCCTTCTAACGCATGTTGAAAGGAAAAGTGTCGGATATCTACACTGTCTAAAGCGTGCATAAGAGGTGTAAAGGGTTCGCTATATTCATTGGCATCATTAATGTCTTCAGTGACTTCAGCCCATGTTCCGACATGTGCATGAATATCAATTAATCCTGGTGTAACATAAGCTCCCTGTAGATCAACTAGCTCTGCTTGTGGGGGAAATTCTTTGGCTGGTCCAATATAGACAATACGCCCATCTTCGATCCATAACTGTTCACAAGTATCGTTCTGCTCATTGACTGTATGAAACTTTGCATGATGATAAATAATCATTGTGTAAACCCTTCTTCCCGTGCATAAACTTTTGTTCCTTTAATATAGGTTGCGACAACCTGGGCATCTAAATTTAATGGATGCTTATCCCAAATAACAAAATCAGCAAGAAGACCATCACGAATAGCACCTGTTTTATGGGCAATCCCTAGAAAATTTGCAGCCCCGGTTGTCAGAGCATATAGCACGTCCTGGCGTGCCATACCTTCTCTTACAGCTAAGCATCCTTCTAATGTTAGATGCGAGGTGCTACTAACAGGATGATCCGTACAAAAAACGAATGGAATATTGTTCTTATACAGTTGATGATACAGTTTGGGTGATAGTGCCATCATCTCATTGTGCTCAATATATCGAAATGTAGGACCAGCTATAACCGTATTAAAGGATGTTTCATGAAGGAATGTAATTTCAGTGCCATGGATAATATGAAAATCAAAAATTGACCCAAATTCTTGTTGAAGGCGGCTAATGAATTCAAGATCAACGGCTTTGTGCGCTCGAATAACGATTTTCGTAATGGACGGCTCCTGTTGCTGAATTTGTTGTAATGTTTCTCTTAAAATTTTGGCGATGCCCATACGAGTGAGTGGTTTTTTCTTTTCAGCGAAAAAAGTACTTTTTGCCTGATGTCCAATAGAGAAGGAATAAGCCACATCTTTTGAAATAACCATTTCATCAACCGTTGTATGTGTATGGTGAATAATAGCCGTTTTTGCACCTATCAAGCTTTTAGGAGAGGGAACAATATGAGATGCAGTCACCCCATGAGAAACAGCTTTTTGAAAAGCAGTATCAAATGGGTATATGCCATCAACTACAGAGTATTGCAAATGTGAGTCAAATTCATAGCTATCATCACCTTCCCAACGAATCCCTATTTCAGCTAGACCGATTTGTGAGCAGCTATCGATAAAACCTGGTGTAATATAGTAGCCATCTAAATCCAACTCTGTTTCAGGTGAATGAGTAGCGGGTTCAAAGTATTGCCCTTGCACTTGAAAAGATTGCTTATTAAAGCTACGAGTCTCAGAATTAAAAACAAGTCCATTTATATAGCGTGTCATCGGGTCAAATCTCTCCTTATGAAGAGAAAAGCGGAGACTGGTATCTCCACTTTTCAAGTTTAATTATTTAGTAATGGATACGTTTGTACCATTTGGATGCACTATTTGTACGGAGTTATCAGCAGAAACCTCAAAGCCCTGTACTTTTTTGTTTACACCTGCAACCGTTTGTGTTGCCTCTAATTCAATACGTGGAACATCCGCTAAAATCAGCTTTAATGCTTCTTGGTATAATTTTGCACGTTCTTCTTGCACTACTGTTTCTGATACGGCGCGTTCTAATAATTTATCCACTTCTGGATTGCTGTAGCCTTTACCATTTCCTAACGCACCAATTTGATTCGTGTGGAATAATTGATAAAGGAAGAAATAAGGATCTGGGTACCAAGTCCAGCCACCAATATTCATTGGCGCATTACCCTTTGCCACAGTATCACTATAAGTACCCCATTCAAGCACTTTTATTTCCACATCAATATTTAAGTTCTTCTTTAACTGACTTTGGAAAATCGTTGCGTAAGGAACACGTGCTTCTGATACGAAAATCTCTGTCTTGAAGCCATCAGCGTAACCAGCCTCTGCTAGTAATTTTTTTGCTTCTTCTGGATTATATTTTGGTACCATATCAACTAACGATTTATCATATCCCCATGAACCAGGTGGTAATGGTAAATAAGAAACATCGCCGCCACCCCATTGGTTAACGCCAGAAATAATTTCCTCTACATTTGTTGCCATATAAATCGCTTCACGAACGCGTTTGTCAGCAGTTGGACCTACTTTGTTATTAAGATCAAGATAAACAATCGATAGACCTGGATTTGTTAAAAGCTCAAGGTTACTATCTTGGTTGATGATTTCTCGGTTTTGACCTTTAACGTCCATGGCAATATCAATATCACCAGAACGTAATGCGTTTGTCATCATATTTTGATCGGAGATAAACTTCATTGTTAAGTTATCGACATTTGGCTTATCGCCCCAGTAATTATCGTGACGAACTAATTTTACTTCTTGGTCTTTTTTCCATTCTGTTAGTTGGAATGGACCTGTACCAACAAAGTGTTCAGAAAAATTATCGCCCCATCCTTCAACTTCTTCTTTTGGAATAATAATATTCCCTGCATCCGTTAGCATAGCAAGTAGGGCAGCATTTGGTGTAGCTAAGTGAATCTCTACTTCATAATCCGATAACACTTTCACTTCTGTTACACCACTTAAACGATTCATAGCAGATTCTTTAGCAGAGCGTTCTAAAGAGTATTTCACATCTTCAGCTGTCATTTCACGGCCATCCTGATACTGACCTTTTTGGAATTTAACACCTTCGCGTAATTTGAATGTGTAGACTAACATATCCTCTGATACATTCCATTCAGTTGCTAACGAAGGGATGATATCAGATAGATCTTTGTTATAAACAACTAACGTATCACCCATTTGGCGCATCACCTGTGATTCATAAACCCCTGTATATTTGATAGGATCAAATGTTTTTGCATTGGCTGACAAACCAATATTTAATGTGCCTCCAGAAGTAGCTTCTCCCTCTTTTTCATCCGTTGTAGTACTTTTCTCAGTGTTTCCACCACAAGCAGCTAAAACACCAATTAGTAAAGTTAAAAAGAGTAGTAGTAAAGACTTTCTTACGTTTAATTTCTTCATATGCACTAGCCTCCTTAGTTTTTGTTTCACAATATGAACCGTTGATTCAAAAATGGTAGGTTCGAGATTAAAATTAGCACACTTGTAAATAGAAAGTAAATATAAAATTACAAAGATTCAGAAAAAAATATATTTACAAACAATTATTAAGTGGTGTACTATGTGGTTATTCACAATATGAACCACTGATTCTAATAATGAAAAGGAGGTCTTGCTAAGATGGGCTCATTTATTTTAAAAAGATTAGTTAACCTCATCCCGACACTGCTAGTAGTAGGAATTATCGTCTTTATTATTACGCGAATGATTCCTGGTGACCCGGCTTCAGTCATGCTTGGACCACAAGCGAGTGTAGAAGATGTAGAGAATTTAAGAGAAGAGCTAGGATTAAATAAATCCATGCCTTCGCAATTTATTTCATATGTAGGAGATCTAGCACAGTTAAATTTAGGATATTCCTATTCTTATAGTGAGTCTGTCATCGGACTTATTCTCGAAAGGTTCCCTAATACAGTGATATTGGCATTGGCAGCGCTGTTAATAGCAGTCGTGATTGGCATCCCAGCAGGAATATTTGCAGCGAGAAAGCAAAATACCATCATTGATTATGTTGTAATGCTTGTGTCATTAGTTGGTGTATCTATGCCAATTTTCTGGTTGGGCATCATGCTTGTCTTATTCTTTAGTGTTAACCTTGGTTGGTTCCCAGCAACTGGGATGGGGAATATCAGCGATGGCCTGTGGACCTATTTGAAGCATTTAATTTTGCCAGCATTTGCTTTAGCAACGATTCCAATGGCGACATTTGCACGGATTACCCGTTCAAGTATGTTAGAGGTTATTTCGCAAGATTATATTAAAACAGCTCGTTCTAAAGGTATTAAAGAATATTTAGTAATTGGTAAACATGCATTTAAGAATGCGCTAACACCGATTTTAACCGTGTTAGGAATGCAAATTTCTAATTTACTGGGCGGAGCGGTTTTAACAGAAACAATTTTTAGTTGGCCTGGGATGGGTCGATTAATTGTAGATGCCATTGATAAACGTGACTTTGTAGTCGTTCAAGGTACTGTTATTTTCATTGCGTTTATCTTTGTGCTTGTTAACTTAGTAGTCGATGTACTTTATAAAGTGGTCAATCCTAAGGTCAATTTAGAATCGGATGGGGGGAAAAAATAACAATGACTCAAGCAATCGTCCAAGAAACGAAAAAAAGAAATACGTTATTGCGCAAGTTGCTAAAAAATAAATTAGCGACAATTGGGTTAATCATTGTCACTTTAATGGGTATTGTTGCTATTTTTGCCCCATTGATTGCTACCCATCCACCGAATGAAATGATTGTCGGTAAATCGTTTTTACCGATGAATACAGAAGGACATTTATTAGGAACAGATAACTATGGTCGTGATCTGTTTAGTCGCTTAGTTTACGGTACACGAATCTCAATGATTGTTGGGATTGCGGCGGTGCTATTTGGTGCTGTGTTTGGCACACTGCTAGGCTTAGTGGCAGGGTATTTTGGTGGACGCATTGATTCCATTATTATGCGCACAATGGATGGTCTTTTCGCATTCCCATTTATATTACTAGCTATTACATTAATGACGGTATTAGGGCAAGGACTTGTCAATGTTATTGTTGCGATTGGTATTGCTAATATTCCAGGTTTCGCACGACTTGTTCGAGGACAGGTGTTAAGTGTAAAAGAGGAAGAATTCGTTGAAGTAACGCATTCTTTAGGTGCTACACATACGAGGATCATTTTTAGCCATATATTACCGAACTGTTTAGCCCCTTTAATTGTCTATGGAACGATGAGTACAGCTGGCGCTATTATTTCAGAAGCTGCCCTTAGCTTTTTAGGATTAGGCGTTCAACCACCGACAGCTTCATGGGGCAGTATTTTAAAAGATGGCAAAGACTTTTTAGTATTAAATCCCCAAATGGCGACATTTTCAGGCATTTGTATTTTATTAACAGTTCTTGGAATTAACCTATTAGGGGATGGATTACGCGATGCATTAGATCCGAAAATGAAAGTTTAATGGAAGGGGGTGGAGTCATGACTGAACGTTTACTAGATGTAGAAAACTTAACAGTAGAATTTAAAAGTGGCGGCTCTACAATGAAAGCTGTTAATGGAGTAAATTTACAATTAAATAAGAAGGAAACACTAGGTATTGTGGGAGAGTCAGGATCAGGAAAAAGTGTTACAGCCACTGCTCTCATGCGTTTAATTCCATCTCCGCCAGGAAAAATAACGAATGGAAAAATTCTATTTAATGGCCGCGATTTAATCGAAATTTCTGAAAGGGAAATGCGCAATGTGCGAGGCAATGACATCTCAATGATTTTCCAAGATCCAATTACAAGTTTGAATCCTGTCTTAACAGTGGGCAATCAAATCATTGAAGTCATCCAAGCACATGAAACAATATCGAAGAAAGATGCCGCTATCAAAGCCGTCGATATGTTAAAAATGGTTGGGATTCCTGAGCCAGAGAAACGATTAAAAATGTATCCTCACGAATTTTCAGGTGGAATGCGTCAGCGTGTCATGATTGCTATTGCCCTAGCTTGTAACCCGAAACTACTCATTGCTGATGAGCCAACAACTGCACTAGATGTAACTGTACAAGCTCAAATTCTTGATTTAATGAAAAAATTACAACAAGAACATGATACAGCCATCATTATGATTACGCACGATTTAGGTGTAGTTTGGGAGCTATGTGACAAAGTAAATGTTATGTATGCAGGTCGTACAGTAGAGTCTACTACAACAAAACAGCTCTATGAAAAACCTTTACATCCCTATACGTGGGGATTATTAGAGTCTCAAATTACAATGGGGACACAAGAGCAACAAAGGCTGCCGGCTATTCCTGGTAGTCCACCAGATTTAACAATGCCACATAGTGGCTGTCACTTCTCAGCACGATGTCCTTTAGCGACAGATATTTGTCGTAGTACTGTGCCTGATTTAGTGGAAGTACAGGACAACCATTTTGTAGCCTGCCATTTACAAGCAAAAGATCAAATTGTCCCTAGGAAGGAGGGGATTTTTAATGCAACAGTACAATGAACTTGTCTTAAAGGTAAGTAATTTAAAAAAGCATTTTCCCATTAAAAGTTCAATTCCTTTTAAAAAACCAACACAATTTGTGAAGGCGGTAGATGGTGTAAGTTTTGAGTTATATAAAGGTGAGACACTGGGGATTGTGGGAGAGTCGGGGTGTGGTAAATCAACGGTTGCCCGTTTAATCAACCAGCTAATTTCACCAACAGAGGGAATAGTTGAATTTAAGGGAACGGATTTAGCAAGCTTAAATTCAAAAGATATCCGCTCTGCTCGAAAATCCATCCAAATGGTTTTCCAAAATCCTTATGCATCACTCGATCCTCGTAAAACGATTGAATATCTTATTGCTGAGCCATTAGTGATCCATGGGATTGGTGATGAGGCATCCCGTAAAAAGCGAGTGGTTGAATTACTTGAAACAGTCGGATTAAGTGCATACCATGCAAAGCGCCATCCACATGAATTTTCTGGTGGACAAAGACAACGTATAAATATTGCTCGGGCTCTTGCACTGAATCCAGATATTGTGGTGTGTGATGAACCTGTTTCCGCATTAGATGTCTCTGTACAGGCTCAGGTTATCAATCTATTAAAAGATTTACAGAAAGAATTCGGTTTAACCTATATTTTTATTTCACATGATTTGAATGTGGTGAACTACATGTGTGATCGTATTGCTGTCATGTATTTAGGGAAAATAGTAGAAATTGGCACATACAAGGAAATTTATAAGAACCCTCAGCATCCTTACACACAAGCCTTGTTATCGGCCATACCTAAGGAAAATCCTTTTGATAAAAAGGACCGTATTATTTTATCTGGCGATGTTCCAAGCCCGGTTAATCCCCCGAGTGGCTGTGCATTCCATAAGCGTTGTCGTTTTGCTACAGAAAAATGTGCAGAGGTCCAACCGACACTTGATACAGTATCAGCTACACATCAAGTATCGTGTCATTTATATAAGTCGATACAGCAAGAAGTATCATCAATTTAACGAAAGATAAAATTTATTGAAGCAGAAAAAGGAGCGGACTGATTATGTCATTGAAGCATGTTATTGAATTATACGAGGTAATGGATAGTATTTATGTAAACGGAGACACGATTAAGAAGTATTTACACAATATTGATTCCACAGCAGATGTCAAGGTAAAAACTATTCAAGGCGAAAGCGGCTCAACAGATTTTGTTCGCGTCCTCGTTAAAGGAAAGAATGGCAAATCCTCTGGCGGAAATGCACCTACATTAGGAATTATTGGACGATTAGGTGGTATCGGAGCACGCCCTGAAATGACAGGCTTTGTATCAGATGGAGACGGCGCACTGGCATGTCTGGCAGGAGCAGCAAAAGCTATTGATATGGCCTTAAAGGGTGATCAATTAGAGGGTGACGTTATATTCTCCACACATATTTGTCCAACAGCTCCAACCTTACCACATGAGCCAGTGCCATTTATGAACTCGCCAGTGGATATTAGTGTCATGAACGAAAATGAAGTAGAAGATACAATGGATGCTATTCTATCAATTGATACAACAAAAGGCAATCAAGTATGTAACCATAAAGGATTTGCGATAACGCCAACTGTCAAAGAAGGTTACATATTAAAAATTAGTGATGATTTATTGCACGTATATACACAATCTGCTGGCATTTCTCCAGTTGTCCTGCCAATCACGATGCAAGACATTACACCCTATGGTAATGGTTTATTCCATATCAATAGTATTTTACAACCAGCAGTTGCAACATCTAGCCCTGTTGTAGGTGTAGCGATTACAACTGAATCTGTTGTGGCAGGCTGTGCAACAGGTGCAACCCATGTCACAGATGTAGAAAATGTTGTGCGATTTGTGTTAGAGGTAGCAAAAACTTACGGTGCTAATAAATGCTCTTTCTTTGATGAAACACAATTTACACATATGAAAGGCTTATATGGTAGCATGAGTCATCTACAAACGAAAGGAAAGGAGGTACACACACATGAATGATTTACAAGCACTTAAAGCTCAATTAGTAGAGGCAGTTGAAAATCATCAAGATGAATTGATAGCGTTTTGTTCAAAGCTCATTCAAATTCCAAGTGTCAATCCTCCAGGGGATACGACTGAAATAACAGCTTTTATCGAAAACTATTTAAATGATGTAGGCATTACTTATCAAAAATATGAAGCTGCTGATAAAATGTTTAATTTAGTAGCTTCTATTGGAAATGGGGAAGGAAAAGAACTCGTTTATTGTGGCCATACCGATGTTGTTCCTGTCGGTGATCTATCAAAATGGGATTTTGATCCGTTTTCAGGAGAAGTGAAGGATGGCTGGATGCTTGGACGTGGGGCGAGTGATATGAAAGCCGGTTTAGCAGGTATTATTTTTGCAACAAAGTTATTAAAGAAACTGAACATTGAACTACCAGGGAAATTAACTTTGGCGATCGTACCAGATGAAGAAACTGGCGGTGAATTTGGTGTTCCTTGGCTGTTAGAGCGAGGCTATGTGCAGGGAGATGGTTGTTTAATCGCTGAGCCCTCTTCACCTTTAAACCCAACTATTGGACAAAAGGGCTCTTACTGGTTTGAATTAGAGGTGCGTGGGGAACCTGGTCATGGAAGCCTATCACCATTGGCTGGACGAAATGCCATTGTTGATGCAATCCGAGCTATACAAGAGATTCGTACACTATGGGATGTAGAAATCACAATTCCTGAAGAGGTACAGCCACTTATCGAGGTATCAAAAAAATACATGCGTGAAGTGGAGAAAGATCGCTTGAAATATCAAGAAGTTTTAGAGAAAATTACTGTAAATATTGGTACAATTGAGGGAGGTACGAAGTCAAACGTAATCCCAGATTACTGTAAGGTCCAGGTCGATTGTCGTTTACCATTTGGTATTACACAAGAAGAAGTAACAGAAATCTTGACAACTAAACTAGATGGCTTGGCTATCGATTATTCAATCCAACGTTTTGGCTTTAAAAGCGTAGCCAATTATACGCCTGCTGAAAATCCTGTATGCCAATCGATAGTGGAAAATATATCATATGTTACAGGGCAAGAGGCATATGGTGTCATGCAATGGGCAAGCAGTGACGCTCGTCATTTCAGACAATATGATATTCCTGTATTGCAATACGGCCCAGCTTATTTACCAAGTATTCATGGTTATAATGAAAAAGTGCGTGTTGAGGATATCGTACGCTGTGCAAAAGTTTATATAACTGCTGCTGTTGATTTCCTATATCAAAAGTAAGAGATTAGCTACTCTCTTACTTTTGATAAAGTGATATCAGGTGCTGACGGCTGCTAAATCTGTCGATTATTTCCCCCTTAAGAGAGAGATTTGCAGCCGTTTGTACAGATAAATAGTTCAGAAGGATGAGAGATATGCTAAAGACATTAAATTTATCAATTGCGGTTTTAAAAATGTTTACAAAGGAAAAGCCCACATGGGGTGGTCGAGAGTTAGCACTGGCGATGAACATGAATCATACAAATTTATATCGCATTCTTGAAACCTTCGAAAATAATGGGTTTATAACAAAAGATCCTATAACAAAAAAATATTCTCTTGGTATTGCATTATGGGAAATAGGTATGAATATGTATGATTCATTAAACATAGATCAGCTATGTATGCCAGTTCTTGAGAAATTAAAGGATGTCACTGGTGAAACAGCTATTTTTACCGTACTGAATGGACTGGAAGCGTTAACATTACTGAAAGCAGAGCCTGTAAATAAGGTGAAGTTTACAGTTTCAAGAGGAAGTAGATCGCCACTGTATGTAGGAGCATCTTACCGTTCAATGCTTGCTTTTTTAAATGAAGAGCAAATTGCAAAGGTAATAGATGAACCATTAACAGCTTATACAAATAATACGATGACAGATGCCACAGAAATAAGGGCAGAGCTAGAAAAAATTAGAACATGTGGCTATGCACTTAGTAACAGTGAGTATTCGGTCGATGTATTGGCGCTAGCTATGCCTATATTTAATAGTGAGGAACAGGTCGTAGCGTCTATTACCGTTTCTGGACCAATTTATCGTTTTACAGAGCAACGTGTTCCTGATTTTTTGGGACCTTTAACGGAAGCTAGAAATGAAATAGAAGGAATTATTCGTAGATATCATTTGAATTTTAATTAAGGAGCCCTATTATGCATCATTTACATGATATTGCACTAAATGTTTTAAAAGGCAATTTAAATGTTCAATCTTCTGAGTCACTATTAATTTTGACAGATAGCCACAAACAAGACATCGCAAAAATTTTTTATGAAGCTGGACTGTCAATTACTGCAAATACAATGTTCATGGTGATGCCCCTGTTAGAGAAATCTGGGCAGGAGCCAATCCATGCAGTTTCTGAGCTTATGGCAAATGCCGATGTTACACTGTGCATTACCTCCCACTCACTAACACATACACTGGCTCGTAAACATGCCTGTGAAAAGGGTGGACGTGTAGCAACAATGCCAGGGGTAACATTGGAGATGCTGGAGCAAGGTGCCCTTCATGCAGATGCACAGGAGATCGAAGCTACGGTAGAAAAATATGTCCTTTTACTTAATACGACAAAAGATATTCGTATTGTCAAGGATGGTCATGAGCTGACGTTTAGTGTAGACGGCCGTTTCGGAATTCGTTCTACAGGGGTTATTCGTCAACCTGGTGAGTACGGGAATATTCCTTCAGGAGAATCGTATATTGCACCAATAGAAACATCTGCGAATGGAGAGATTTTAGTAGATGGCTCTATTGCTAATATTGGTGTTTTAAAGGAGCCATTATTATTAAAAATAAAGAATGGTCGCTTAGAAGAAGCAATCGGTCCTGATGGTCCACGACTACTGGCATTACTTGGTGAAGGCAATGGTAGAGTCATTGCAGAGTTTGGCATCGGAGCCAATAAAAGTGCTATCCTATGTGGCAATGTATTAGAGGATGAGAAGGTGTATGGGACCATCCATATCGCTTTTGGCAGTAATGCGCCATTTGGTGGAGCCAATGCGTCAGATGTTCATATTGATTGTGTTGTGAAAAGTCCTATCGTCTATTTTGACGGTCAGCAAGTAATCTAAAGAAAAGCGTGTCTTCCTATGAAGCACGCTTTTTTTCATGCTTTACAAGACTGTAGCTTAGGGTTGCTTGTCATTGTAGGTTTACAATATAGTTAATATAGATAGGAATAGGAATGATGATTAAATTCCGTCCATAAAATAGAAGTAATGATAAAGAAAGTAACTTTTGTTTTGCAACAAGAAAGAACGTGAGGTTGAAGAGATGTTAACATTTACAGATTTACATGGCCTACAAGTAGATTTGAGTTTTACAAGAGGCGAATTTAAAGTAGAACCTCAACACGTCCTTGTCCTTTTAAAGCATGAAAATAAATGGTTATGTACTGTCCATAAACGACGTGGTGTAGAAGTGCCAGGAGGGAAATTAGAAGAAGGGGAAACCTTAGAGGAGGCGGCGATTCGAGAAGTTTTTGAAGAGACGGGTGTTCATGTGAAAAATCTTCAATGGTTTGCAGAGTATGCAGTGTATGATGAAATCGTTTTTTGTAAATCCGTTTTCACTGCACAATTTTTGGCGCAAGAGGATATAGAATTTGATTTAGAAACGTCAGGCATGCTTTGGTTAACTGATGAAGAATTTGCTCAGCATCCTAACTTGAGTTTTCACATGAAGGATGAGGGGATGAAGAAAATGCTGGAGGAGCTGAAACATCGTGACACACAATGGTGATATTATCGAAAAACGCCCCTATCCTTCACCAAATCCAGCTATCCGTTTAACGGAAATAACCTATCTTTCACAGGGCTTACGTATAAAAGGACTATTAGCAGAGCCAAAGACTGAAGGTACATATGATGGCTTTTTATATTTAAGAGGCGGCATGCAAAGCATAGGGATGGTAAGACCCTCTCGTATTGCACAATTTGCGGCGCAGGGCTTTATCGTATTTGCCCCATATTATCGTGGGAATCGTGGGGGAGAGGGGCGTGACGAGTTTGCAGGGGCAGACCGTTACGATGCGGTCTATGCCGTAGATGTACTCAAACAATTCTGCAATGACAATATCCATGTTTTTGGTTTTTCACGAGGTGGTATTATGGCTCTGTGGACAGCTATTTTAAGAAGGGATATTACTTCTATTGTAACATGGGCAGGTGTTTCTGATGCAACGGCCACTTATTGGGAACGTACAGATATGCGCAGAATGATGAAGCGCGTTATTGGAGGAACACCTAATCGTGTACCAGAAGCGTATGATGCAAGAACACCACTTTTTGAGATAGAGCGTATAACAGCTCCCGTTCTTATCATTCATGGCTATCGTGATGAAAATGTGGATATTGAACATGCCAGACAATTGGCATTTTTTTTAGAGGAAGCAAATAAATCATTCGAAACTTGGTATGATCTTAACTATGCACATCAATATCCACCAGCAAAAAATCGTGAAACTGTCCGTGCTCTTTGCAAGTGGATGAAACAACAATAAAGCATAGAGAAAACAAAAAGACAAAGGGAACGAATAAATTGTTCCCTTTGTCTTTTATATAGAAGTTATTTTAATGGACCACCAAGTGTAGTGATGGCTTCAGAAACGTTCGAGAATTTCTTGAAGTTTTCGTTGAATAAGCCTGCAAGCTCAGCAGCTTTTGCATCGTATGCAGCTTTATCTGCCCAAGCTTCACGAGGATTTAACACTTCTGAAGGTACACCTTCAACCGCTGTTGGAATGTGTAAACCAAACACAGCATCTTGTGTTGTTTCAACATCTGCTAATTTACCATCGATTGCTGCACGGACCATTGTACGTGTGTAAGAAAGTTTCATACGGCTACCTGTGCCATATTCGCCACCAGTCCAACCAGTGTTTACTAAGTATACCTGTGCACCGTGCTCGTCAATTTTTTGTCCTAACATTTCTGCGTATACTGTTGCAGGAAGTGGAAGGAATGGAGACCCGAAGCAAGTAGAGAATACTGGTTCTGGCTCAGTCACACCACGTTCAGTTCCAGCAAGTTTAGAAGTGAACCCGCTTAGGAAGTGATACATCGCTTGTTCTTTTGTTAATTTACTGATTGGAGGTAACACGCCAAATGCATCAGCTGTTAGGAAGATGATTGTTTTTGGATGACCTGCAACAGAAGGATCAACGATATTTTCAATGTATTGGATTGGATAAGCTACACGTGTATTTTCTGTTAGTGAACCATCATCATAGTCACAAATACGAGTTTCTGGATCAACAGCTACGTTTTCTAATACAGAGCCGAAGCGGATTGCATTGTAGATTTCTGGTTCTTTTTCAGCAGAAAGGTTGATTGTTTTTGCATAGCAACCACCCTCAATGTTGAATACACCATTATCAGACCAACCGTGTTCATCGTCACCGATTAGCTTACGATCAGGATCAGCTGATAACGTCGTTTTACCAGTACCAGATAGACCGAAGAATAACGCTACATCGCCAGCTTCACCAACGTTTGCTGAGCAGTGCATTGAAAGAATACCTTGTTGTGGTAATAAGTAGTTCATGATACCAAAGATAGATTTTTTCATTTCACCAGCATATTCTGTACCACCAATTAAAATAATTTTCTTTTCAAGTGATACGATGATGAATGTTTCAGAAGCAGTACCATCAACCGCAGGATCTGCTTTAAAGTTAGGAGCTGAGATGACAGTGAAGTCGGCAACATGAGAAGCTAATTCATCTGCTGTTGGACGGATAAATAATTGATGAGCAAAAAGATTGTGCCATGCGTATTCATTGATAACTTGAATGCTTAATTGTGAGTCTTTGTCAGCACCTGCAAAGCCTTTGAATACGAATAACTCGTCACGTTCTTTTAAATATTTTATTACTTTTACATATAGGTTATCGAACACTTCAGAAGAAATCGGTTGGTTGACTTTACCCCAGTCAATTTGATCTTTTGTGCTTTCTTCTTCTACCGTATATTTATCTTTAGGTGAACGACCAGTGTATTTGCCAGTTTCTGCACGAACTGCGCCATCTACTGTTAACATTGCTTCACCACGAGATGTAGCTTTTTCTGCTAATTGTGGTACTGAAAGTTGAACATTAATGTTACCGCCGTTTAATAATTCCTTCAGTTCGTTTGCAATTTCTACTGAATTCATCGATTAAATACCATCCTTTTTTATAGTATTCCCTTGATTTAGAGGGATTTTTTCTTAATTTCAAAAATAGTATAACACAATTGCTTAAATAATCTATACTAATTAAGAAATTATTTTAGAGTTTTTACCACTTTTCAATAAACTGACAAAAAATAATGTTTTTCGAGTAGAATACCATCAATCCTACTGTAATTAGGCACGAAAATTGAGCCACACATATGTTACCACAAGTAGCTAGGTATGTTGTAGGGATTAATTTGCTTCTATTTACATCATCATCCAAGTATGAAAAGTTTTTGTGTAATAAGTTCTTTCCTTTCTATACAGTAATACATAAGAAAATATTTGACAATGTTCGACCTTTTCAGTAACATGAGATTGAACGGATACTCTTATCCCGAGCTGGTGGAGGGTCAGGCCCTGTGAAACCCGGCAACCTGCATGAACTATTTCACGACATGCGTTGGTGCCAACCTGATGCAAGGGAACATCCCTTGAACGATAAGAGTGAAAGGTTACGCAGTCATTATTCCTTTCCTCATGTAAAGTAACGTGAGAAAAGGATTTTTTTATTGTTAAAAATCAATATAAAGGTAAGTATATGTAGTTCTTTCCTTATTATAATGACGGATCTTTCGAAATCCTCGTGTTAAAAGCAGCAGTAACGGCTTGAGAGTTCAATCCTTAGGAGCGGACTTGACATGGGTAATGAGTACCGTATTCATACACAACTACTTATTGTAAGAGTATTTAGGAGGAAAACCAAATGACAAACCGTCGACTGTTTACATCAGAGAGTGTAACAGAAGGACATCCAGATAAGATTTGTGACCAAATCTCGGATGCCATTTTAGATGCTATTTTAGCAGAAGATCCAAATGCACGTGTAGCGTGTGAAACAACTGTAACAACAGGATTAGTATTAGTAGCAGGAGAAATTACTACTTCTACTTATGTGGATATTAAAGGTATTGTTCGTGACACTGTAGCTGAAATTGGCTATACACGAGGTAAATATGGCTTTGATGCTGAGAACTTAGCGGTGCTTGTGGCAATTGGTGAACAATCACCTGATATTGCTCAAGGTGTTGATCAGGCATTAGAGTCACGTGAAGGCTCTATGACAGATGCTGATATTGAAGCAATTGGTGCTGGTGACCAAGGCTTAATGTTTGGCTATGCATGTAATGAAACACCAGAGCTAATGCCATTACCAATTAGCTTGGCACACAAATTAGCACGCCGTTTAACAGAAGTACGTAAATCAGGTGAACTTGCCTATTTACGTCCTGATGGTAAAACGCAAGTAACGATTGAATATGATGACAATAATGTACCGGTTCGCGTGGATACAATTGTTATTTCAACACAGCATGATGAAGAAGCAACACTTGAACAAATTCAAGCAGATTTAAAAGAATTTGTTATTGCACCAGTTGTACCGAGTGAATTATTAGATGCTAATACGAAATACTTCATCAATCCAACTGGCCGTTTTGTAATTGGTGGGCCAAAAGGTGATGCTGGATTAACAGGACGTAAAATCATTGTTGATACATACGGTGGTTATGCACGTCACGGTGGTGGTGCCTTCTCAGGTAAGGATGCTACCAAGGTAGACCGTTCGGCGGCATATGCAGCACGTTATGTAGCGAAAAACATCGTAGCAGCTGGCTTAGCAGAGCGTGCTGAAGTGCAACTTGCCTATGCGATTGGCGTTGCTCAGCCTGTTTCCATTGCTGTCGATACATTTGGCACAGGTAGAGTGAAAGAAAGCGAGATCGTTGAATGGGTACGCGAGCTATTCGATTTACGCCCAGCAGGTATCATTAAAATGCTTGATCTTCGTCGTCCAATTTATAAACAAACTGCTGCGTATGGACATTTTGGTCGTACAGATTTAAATGTACCGTGGGAGCAAATTGATAAAGCAGATGCGCTACGAGAAAAAGCACGTTTATAAACTATTGAACTAAAGTAATGAAGTCATTAGAAAATTATTCTGATGTATTAATAAGCAAAGGGGCAACATTGCTCCTTTTGTTTTTTTTACAAAAATACCTCGCTAGGATTCGTGAACATATTCGGTACACGAAAACGCGAGGGATTTTTTCGTTAGTATTGATTTTTTGTGTAGGTTATTTATTTCTGAAGTGATTTATAATATTGACCTTTTTCTGCGTATTCTCGTACGATGCGTTCCATATCCTCTTTATCTTCAGCATTTAATTCTCGGACAACTTTTGCTGGACGACCTAATGCTAAACTATTTGGAGGAATGACTTTACCAGGAGGTACTAGGCTTCCAGCTCCAATAAATGCACCTTCTCCAATCTCAGCTCCGTCTAAAATAATGGATCCCATACCAATTAAGGCATTTTTGCGAATTGTACAACTATGTAAAGTGACTTGGTGTCCAACTGTTACCTCATCTTCAATAATGAGCGGATATTTTGGGCTTTGGTGTAAGCAGCAAAGATCCTGGATACTGACACGTTTACCAATAATCGTTGGGGAAACATCACCACGAATAACCGTATTAAACCAAATAGTTGTTTCGGCGCCAATTATTACGTCGCCCGTAACAGTTGCGTAATCAGCAATGAAAACAGACGGATCGATCTTTGGCGTTTTATCTTTAAATGGATAAATCATGAAAATCGCCTCTTTTCTTTCTATAATGTAGTATTATCGTATCAAATACGCAACTTTATGGAAATATAAAATTAAAATGTGCTATTTATTTCGATATAATCAAAGTGTAATCATTTTTTAGGAGGACTATGTAATGTGGAAATGGGAAGCTGATGGACAAGCAAAAGCTGTGATTGCTATTCTTCATGGTGCTTATGAAAATCACCGTTGGTATGCATGGCTGATAGAGAAATTAAGATTAGAAGGCTTCCACATAGTCATGGGAGATTTACCGAATCATGGAGGTAATGCAAGGTTTGCTCGAGTCCATGATGAAGACTTCAAATTGTACAATAAGTATACAAGAAACCTGATTGAAAATGCTTTTTCATATAATTTACCAACCTTTGTAATAGGGCATGGACTAGGTGCAACATTAATCCTCCATACACTGCAAAAGAGACAATATGAATGTGCAGGCATTATTTTAACATCACCTTGGTTGCAACTAAAGCTATTACCAGGTAAATTAACAAATGCTTTAACAAGTCTAAGTGCGTTAACAGCCAATGTTAAGTTGACACATGATATTACATTAGAGAAATTAACGCGTAGTGTTGAAGGCAGAGAAGAAATGAAAGATGATGTACCCCTCATGTCTGTTGTTTCTGTGAAATGGTATCGAGAACTTCAGCAGATGATGAAAAATTTAGTGATGCTGCCTAAAGGTGAAATGCCTAATATGCCTATGCTAATTATGACAGCTGAGAAGGATAAAATTACGGACACTCGCCAAACTCGAAATTGGCTTCATCAACAGGAATTCACGGAATTTCAGTTTAAAGAATGGGCAAATTGTTATCATAATTTATTTCATGAGGGAGAGCGCGAAGAGATTTTTATGTATATACGAGATTTTATTAATAATGCTCTTCGAAGAATTGGTTATATAATTAAATAGGTTTATACCCTTCCATTTACTAGGTTACTTACTTAAATATTGTTACTTAAAAATAATATTGTAATTTTCAGAAAAGTGTAATACTATAATGACTTAAAGTAAGGTAATTCAAATTGGAGGGGTAAAATGGATGTAATTGTAGAGAAGTTGAATGGTATTTTATGGGGACCATGGTTTATTTATGGCATCTTATTAATTGGGTTATTTTTCTCAATTATTACAAGGTTCCTACAAGTAAGGCACATTAAAGATATGTTTGTTTTAATGTTTAAAGGGGAGAAGTCAGAAAAGGGAATATCTTCATTCCAAGCAATGTCTATCGCATTATCAGGACGTGTAGGTACAGGTAATATTGCTGGTACTGCGACAGCGATTGGAATGGGAGGACCTGGTGCTGTCTTTTGGATGTGGGCAATCGCTTTCATAGGTGCGGCTACCGCGTATGTAGAGTCAACATTAGCTCAAATCTATAAAGAAGAGAAAGATACAGAATATCGTGGTGGACCAGCCTTTTACATAGAAAAAGGAATGGGCCAAAAATGGTTTGCAGTTATTTTTGCTGTGGCGGCTTTAATAGCAATGTTAATTTTGATGCCTGGTGTGCAGTCGAATGCCATCGCAGGTGCTGTTGAAAACGCTTTCGGTTTGGAAACATGGATCACAGGACTTATTATTGTTGTTTTATTAGGTGCTATTATCATCGGGGGTGTTAAATCAATCGCAAATGCTGCCCAGATTATTGTACCGTTTATGGCATTAGCCTATATCATTATGGCCATTATCATTATTTTTATGAATATTTCACAAGTACCAACGGTTATCGGATTAATTTTTTCTAGTGCATTTGGGGCTCAAGAAATTTTTGGAGGCATTATTGGTTCAGCGATTGCATGGGGTGTTAAACGTGGAATTTACTCTAATGAGGCTGGTCAAGGAACTGGTGCTCACCCTGCGGCAGCTGCGGAAGTATCACATCCTGCTAAGCAAGGAATTGTACAAGCGGCGTCTGTTTATATTGATACATTATTAATTTGTTCTGCTACGGCATTTATGATTTTATTTACAGGTATGTACAATGTACAAGATGAAAAGGCAGCTGAGGGAGCAGATCCATTTATCCATATTGGAGAATTTAATAGTGGTGGATTAGCAGGCGATGAGCAAATGACTTTTGCGAAAAGTATTGAAGCAGGAGCTGCGTATACACAATATGCAGTTGACTCATCATTACCTGGCTTTGGTGCTCCATTTGTAGCCATTGCGTTATTCTTCTTTGCCTTTACAACAATCATGGCTTACTACTATATTGCAGAGACAAATGTCGCTTACTTATTTAGAGGTAGCACAGAAAAGGTATTCATTTGGATTGCGAAAATTGCCATTTTAGTTGCAGCCTTTTATGGTACAATCCGTACGTCTGGTCTAGCATGGGCAATGGGAGATGTAGGTCTTGGTTTGATGGTTTGGATTAACGTTATAGCTATTTTAATTATCATGAAACCAGCTATTGTCGCATTAAAAGATTACGAGAAACAGAAAAAAGAAGGAAAAGACCCAGTCTTTGATCCTCGTAAACTAGGAATTAAAGGTGCAGATTTCTGGGTTGACTATAATGAAAAACGCAATAACAAGTAGATAAAGAGCAAGGCGATCAGCTAGTTTGATAGAAACTACTGATCGCCTTTTAGCATGTAATCATTGAATAGGATATTCTTTCATTTTCTCTAATGCAATGACGAAGGGTGGATCATTTTGTTGATTCAGAAATGCGTATTTTAAGACATGAACATATTTTTGTGGCAGTTGGCTTACATAATCAATGACCTTATCACGCTCTTCTTTTCCACCTGGATGACCATGATAAATAACAAGAACAATCAAACCGCCCACTTTTAAGAGCTTGAATATATTCTCAATGGCTTGGATTGTTGTATTAGGTCTTGTAATAATATCATGGTTGCTACCAGGTAAATAGCCGAGATTGAAGATTGCCGCAGTTACTGGCTTGTGTACAAACTGTGTAACTTCTTCATGCCCTTTATTTAAAACGAGTGCTCGATGTTCTAAACCATGATCTAAAAGTCGGAGGAGTGTCGCGTCAACCGCCTCTTTTTGGACATCAAAGGCATAAACTTGCCCTTCATCCCCAACAAGCTGTGCCAGAAACAATGTGTCATGGCCGTTTCCAGCAGTTGCATCAACAACTGTATCTCCCTCTTTTATATTATCTTTTAATAACTGCTGGGCATATTGTAAAACGCGTTGTAGTATCATTTCATAACCTCTGCCTTATACAACTTCCCTTGCCAACTACCACGACGTTCAAGCTCAGCATCAATGCCATTCAGTACTTCCCATTTATTAACACTCCACATGGGTCCAATCATTAAATCAATCGGTCCATCACCTGTAATACGATGAATGACCATCTCTGGTGGTAAAATTTCTAATTGGTCTGCTACTAGTTTTGTATACACATCTTGATCTAAAAACTCTAGCATACCTTTTTCATATTGCTTCACCATAGGCGTTCCTTTTAATAGATGAAGTAAGTGGATTTTAATGCCTTGGACATCTAATTGTGCAACTGCTCGTGCCGTTTCCATCATCATGTCATAGTCTTCGAGAGGCAATCCGTTAATGATATGTGAGCAAACACGAATGCCATGCTTACGCAATTTTTCAACGCCTTCCACATACGTTGCATAATCATGGGCACGATTAATAAGATTAGCCGTTTTCTCATGCACCGTTTGTAGACCGAGCTCAATCCATAAATACGTCCGCTCATTTAGCTCTGCTAAATATTCGACAACATCATCGGGTAAACAGTCAGGACGAGTAGCAATAGAAAGACCTACTACACCTTCTTGCGCTAAAGCGGCTTCAAATTTTTCTTTTAAAACTGGTAAAGGGGCATGTGTATTTGTGTAGGCTTGGAAATAGGCCATGTATTTGCCATCCTTCCATTTCTGGTGCATTTTGTCTCGGATTTCAGCAAATTGAACATCAATTGGATCTACCTTATTACCAGCAAAATCACCAGAACCTGCAGCACTGCAAAATGTACAGCCACCGAAAGCAACTGTGCCGTCACGGTTAGGGCAATCAAATCCTGCATCTAATGCCACTTTAAATACTTTATGACCAAATTGGTCACGTAAATAGCGATTCCATGTATAGTATCTTTTCCCCTCTGAAGGAAAAGGAAAATTCGTCTCTGTCATTTATTTCACTCCTCTAACGCTCTATTCTATCATGTGCATTTCGTTCCGTCATGGGGTAAGGGTAATATCATGATTTGGATAAAGAAAAATGGAAAGGAACAAAACTAAATACGATTGAAAATAGGATAGAAGTCTTGTAAAAAAGGTAAAATTATTTTCCTTGTACTTTTAAGTATTTCAGCATACACTAACTATTTAGAGAAGCGAAATAATGGAGGTCATCCTATGCCAAAACGTGTTTGGTTTTTAATTATCGGAATGCTTGTGAACACAACAGGCAACTCTTTTTTATGGCCTTTGAATGCCATTTATATGCATGATTATTTAGGCAAATCTTTAGCTATGGCTGGTTTTGTCTTAATGCTGAATTCTGCTGCTGGAGTATTAGGTAATCTATTAGGTGGTTACTTATTTGATAGAATTGGTGGCTATAAAGCTATTATGCTTGGTATCCTGTTAACGATTGCTTCATTAATTGGCTTAACAATTTGGCACGGTTGGCCACATTATGTGTGGTTTTTAACGATACTAGGCTTTAGTGGGGGCATTGTTTTCCCAGGTATGTTTGCCTTAGCTGGGGCTGCCTGGCCAGAAGGTGGACGTAAGGCTTTTAATACTATCTATTTAGCACAAAATGTCGGTGTTGCCGTAGGTCCCGCCCTTGCCGGTATAGTGGCAGATTATCAATTTGACTATGTGTTTAAAGTGAATTTAGGTATGTATATTTTATTCTTTTTCATTGCCTTATTTACATTTAAGCGTTTGGAGGCGGGCAGTATTGCACCTAAAAATGTCTTGAGCGAAAGTAAACGAATTGTAAACAAGGCACCTTTCTATGCTTTGTTAATAATTAGTGCATCCTCCGTTTTATGCTGGCTAGCATATTCTCAATGGAGTGCAACCATTTCATCTTATACACAAGATTTAGGATTGGGATTAAAGCAATATAGCCTACTTTGGACAATCAACGGTCTTCTAATTGTCATTGGGCAACCACTCATTGCACCGCTCGTAAAGCGGTGGGAACACAATTTAAAGCGTCAGTTAGTATTTGGTGTAACGCTGATTGCACTTTCCTTTGGTATTATTGCCTTTGCAAACGATTTTAAAATGTTTGGAGCAGCGATGCTTGTCTTAACATTTGGCGAAATGTTTTATACGCCAGCATTACCAACAATTGCTAATCAACTGGCACCAAAAGGTCGACAAGGATTCTATCAAGGGATTATCAATAGTGCTGCTACTGGAGGACGGATGATTGGTCCACTATTTGGTGGTATTATGGTAGATCAATTTGGCATGATTCCTCTCGTTTTAACATTGGTGGTCATCGTACTATTGGCGATTATTCCATGTTTAACATACGATTATCCTTTAAAGAAGAACAAAATAGTAGCAGATTAATAATGTCGCACTGAAAAGAGCAAAAACGAGTGTTAAGCACTTGTTTTTGTTCTTTTTTTAATAGTAGATATTGAAAAAATGTTGTGACAGGATTACAATCATACATATTCAAATATTTGAATATGTAGTTATATGGAGGGGTTTTTTATGGACGAGGGCTTACAACAGTTTAAAGCGGATTTTTTCAAAGCATTAGCACATCCGTTACGCATCAGAATACTTGAACTCCTTGTAGATGGACAGAAAAGTGTCAATGAGATTCAAGATTGCTTAGAGAAAGAGGGTTCTGCCGTTTCTCAGCAATTAAGTGTATTGCGTGCTAAAAATATTGTTTATGGCGTGAAGGAAGGAAAAAAAGTTTATTATTCTTTAAGTGACCCAATGATTGGTGCATTACTTGGGGTGGCAAAGGATATTTTTAATAACCATTTGGTTAATACCATTTCGAGATTAGAGGAAATGACAAGTAATGAAGGTGACGAAGAGAATAAGTAAATCAATGATGATGAAAAATTGGGCTTTGCTTATTATTTCGAAGGGAAGATTTATCTATGAAGTCACTGTTTACAGGACGCTTTGAAGGATATTCAGTTCAACATGTAAAGAAGGATTTATTGTCAGGGATTATTGTGGGAATCGTTGCTATTCCACTTGCCATGTCCTTTGCCATAGCATCGGGTGTGAAACCTGAATATGGGATTTATACGGCTTGCATTGCAGGTATTCTTATTTCTCTCTTTGGAGGTTCTAAATATCAAATAGGTGGGCCTACGGGGGCGTTTGTGCCAATTCTATTGGGGATTGTTCTTACCTATGGTTATGAAGATTTATTACTTGCGGGTTTAATGGCAGGGGTATTGCTTTGTGTCATGGGCTTTTTTAAGTTAGGGACTTTAATTAAGTTTATTCCACGTCCTGTAACAGTTGGTTTTACAGCAGGGATAGCAGTGATTATTTTTACAGGTCAAATCGCTAACTTTCTAGGGCTCACAAATGTTAAAAGGCATGAATATTTTATCGCCAACATACAGGAAATCATTAAGCAGCTTGGTACGACAAATACGTATAGTATTCTTACTGCTGTCGTATGCTTGGCGACAATAATGATAACTCCAAAGTTTTTTCCAAAGGTTCCAGGAGCATTAGCGGGTATCGTTGTCTCTACACTTATGGCAACTTTCTTCTTTTCAGGACAAGTTGCTACCATTGCAACGGCTTATGGGCAAATTCCTAATACATTACCTCATTTCGCCTTACCAAACATCACGCTCGAACGATTACAACAACTTATTGGCCCAGCGTTTGTCATTGCAATGCTAGGTGGTATTGAGTCTCTATTATCGGCAGTTGTGGCGGATGGGATGACAAATAGTAAGCATAACAGTAATCGTGAGTTAATTGGTCAGGGGATTGCTAATATTGTGACGCCTTTATTCGGTGGTATTCCAGCAACAGGCGCCATTGCACGCACAGCGACCAATATCAAAACAGGCGCAGTATCTCCTATGTCGGGTATCATTCATGGTGTGTTTGTTTTAATCACATTATTGTTATTAGCTCCATATGCATCTCATATTCCGTTAGCAAGCATGGCTCCGGTATTGATGGTCGTAGCTTGGAATATGAGTGAACGACATCATTTTTCACATATCGCAAAATTAAAATCAGGCGACTCACTGGTATTATTGATTACCTTTTTATTAACGGTATTCACTAGTCTTACATTAGCAGTTGAGGTAGGGCTTGTGCTGGCTGTGCTATTATTTGCGAAACGCATGAGTGAAAAGCTTGTTGTTACAAAAGTACTTCCAGATCATTCAAATAAAAGTGAAAAGGTACAGCCACATGTAGTGCATCAGCAGCATGATTGCCCGCAAATTAGTATGTACACAATTGAAGGGCCGTTGTTTTTTGGTGCTGCACAAATGTTTGAACAAACGATTGAAAGTACTTTGCATCAGCAACCAAGAGTTTTGATATTACGGATGGGGAAAGTGCCCTTTATGGATTCTACTGGAGAAGCATATTTTAGCAATATCATTGAAAATTATACAGCACAGGGCGGTACTATTTTGGTAACGGGTGTGCAAGGAGATTTAAAGGATGCTCTTCAGCACAATGGACTTTACGATAAAATAGGCGCGCAGCATTTTTTTCAGCATACTGGAGAAGCGATTACAAAAGCTTTCCATTATTTAAACGTCAATCAATGTATTGGTTGTCAGCACTTTGCTTTTCATGAATGTCAGGATTTATCAAAGTCTAAGGAAGAAAAGGATTTAATTGTTCAGTAATGGGTAAGCTGTAAACAAAGGCTTGTGCTTTTCAATACTTTCCATTAGAATAAATGCAATATCATGTAAAGACTGTGATGAGGAATAGTAGATTTGTGGTTCTTTTTAGAGAGCTAGCGGTTGGTGGGAGCTAGTAAGAATGCAAGTTGAACTCGCCTTCTGAGTCTGCCCGCGTGAAACAGCGTGTGTCGTTTCTTCCGCGTTAAGGAAGCTTGAGCCGAGTGTAATCACTAATTTGGGTGGTACCGCGGGAGTACAAATTCTCTCGTCCCTTCTATAAGAAAGGGGCGAGTTTTTTTATTTTTTAAATATTTTGTCAATTATGATGGAGAGCAGCACGATCAATCGAAGGAGGAAAAAAAATGAGTTTTAATCATGAACAAATTGAAAAAAAGTGGCAGCAATATTGGGCTGATAACAAAACATTTAAAACTGAAAATGAAACAGCGAAGCCTAAATTCTTTGCTTTAGATATGTTCCCTTATCCATCTGGCGCAGGACTACATGTAGGCCATCCAGAGGGGTATACGGCAACTGATATTCTATCACGCTTTAAACGTATGCAAGGTTATAATGTACTTCATCCAATGGGCTGGGATGCTTTTGGTTTACCAGCTGAGCAATATGCACTTGATACAGGGAATGATCCAGCTGAATTTACAGCTAAAAATATTGCGACATTTAAACGTCAAATTCAAGAGCTAGGCTTCAGCTATGATTGGGATCGCGAAATTAACACAACTGATCCAGAGTATTATAAATGGACACAATGGATTTTTATCCAGCTTTATAAGAAAGGTTTAGCTTATGTGGATGAAGTAGCTGTTAACTGGTGTCCAGCACTTGGCACGGTATTAGCTAACGAAGAAGTAATTGATGGGAAATCAGAGCGTGGTGGTCATCCAGTAGAACGCAGACCAATGAAGCAGTGGATGCTTAAAATTACAGCCTATGCTGATCGTTTAATCGATGACTTAGAAGAAGTTGATTGGCCTGAATCTATTAAAGATATGCAACGCAATTGGATTGGCCGTTCAGAAGGGGCAGAAGTGACATTTGCCATTGACGGTTCTGATCAAAACTTCACAGTTTTCACAACACGTCCTGATACATTGTTTGGTGCTACATACTGTGTGCTTGCACCAGAGCATAAATTAGTGGAACAAATTACAACAGCTGACCAACGCCAAGCTGTTGAGGCTTATTTAGAGAAAGTTAAAATGAAATCTGACCTAGAGCGTACAGATTTAGCGAAAGAAAAAACAGGTGTATTTACAGGTGCTTATGCAGTGAATCCGATAAACGGTAAAAAAGTGCCGATTTGGATTGCTGACTATGTGTTAGTGTCTTATGGTACAGGTGCTATTATGGCGGTGCCAGCACATGATGAACGTGACTATGAATTCGCAACTGAATTTGGCTTAGACATCGTTCCTGTACTTGAAGGTGGAGACATTAGCAAAGAAGCATTTACAGGTGATGGTCAACATATTAACTCTGAATTCCTGAATGGCTTAAATAAAGCAGATGGCATTGCAAAAGCCATTGAATGGTTAGCGGAAAAAGGTGTAGGGGAGAAGAAAATTTCTTATCGTCTACGTGACTGGTTATTCTCCCGTCAGCGTTATTGGGGTGAACCAATTCCAATGATTCATTGGGAAGATGGCACGATTACGCCAGTTCCAGAATCAGAATTACCTTTAATGCTACCAAAAACAGATAATATCCGTCCATCAGGTACTGGTGAATCACCATTAGCAAATATTGAAGAATGGGTAAATGTTGTCGATCCAGAGACAGGTAAAAAAGGACGTCGTGAAACAAATACAATGCCGCAGTGGGCAGGTTCGAGCTGGTACTTCCTACGCTATATCGACCCTACAAATACAGAGGCGATTGCAGACCCAGAGTTACTAAAACGTTGGTTACCTGTTGATATTTATATTGGTGGTGCGGAGCATGCTGTATTACATTTACTATACGCTCGCTTCTGGCATAAAGTTCTCTATGATTTAGGCGTTGTCCATACAAAAGAGCCATTCCAAAAATTATTTAACCAGGGAATGATTCTAGGTGAAGGTAACGAGAAAATGTCTAAATCTAAGGGCAATGTTGTCAACCCAGATGAAATCATTACGTCACATGGTGCCGATACATTACGTTTATATGAAATGTTCATGGGCCCACTAGAGGCTTCTGTTGCATGGTCTACAAATGGTTTAGATGGAGCACGTCGCTTCTTAGACCGTATCTGGCGTCTATTTGTCAGTGAAGAAGATGGCGCAATTTCAGCAAAAATTCAAGTGTCTAACGATCAATCACTTGAAAAATCATACCACCAAACAGTGAAAAAAGTGACAGAGGATTATGAAGGCATCCGCTTTAACACAGCTATTTCACAAATGATGGTCTTTATTAATGATTGCTATAAAGCTGATGTGATTCCAACGACTTATGCTGAAGGCTTTGTGAAAATGCTAGCTCCAATCGCTCCGCATATTGCAGAAGAACTATGGCAACTATTAGGACACGATTCAACTCTTTCTTATGAGCAATGGCCAACATATGATGAAGCAAAGCTTGTGGATGATGAAGTAGAAATTGCTGTACAAGTTGCTGGTAAAGTTCGTGCTAAGATCGTCGTAGCAAAAGATGCTTCAAAAGAGGATATTGAAAAAGTAGCACTTGCCGATGAAAAGGTTCAAGAATACATGGCAGGAAAGAGCTTAGTGAAAATCATCGTTATTCCAGGCAAACTTGTCAATATTGTCGTAAAATAAAGAGATATAAAGTAAAAATGTACATTACTAAATTCAATTTTAGTAATGTACATTTTTTAATTTAGAGCTTAAGCAGTAAAATAAGGACTGCATCCATCTAACTGAGTGCAATTCAATAAATAGCTCCTGATACAATTAAATAATCAATCCCACAATAATAGCTGTTAGGATACTTACGAGTGTAGCACCGTACAACAACTTTAGTCCAAATCGAGCAACGACATTCCCTTGCCTTTCATTCAAACCTTTTACAGCTCCCGAAATAATCCCGATTGATGAAAAGTTGGCAAAAGATACGAGGAATACAGAAATAATACCTAATGTACGTTCACTCATGGACTCGGCAACATCGCCAAGGTTAATCATAGCAACAAATTCGTTTGTTACTAATTTGGTTGCCATAATACCGCCAGCAGCCACAGCATCTGCCCATGGGATACCCATTAGGAAAGCGATTGGCGCAAAGATATAGCCTAATATTTCTTGGAAAGATATACCGATAATCATATCGAATAATGAATTGATTAAATCCATTAATGCTACGAAACCAATAAGCATTGCCCCAACAATGATGGCTACTTTAAAGCCATCCATAATATATTCGCCAATCATTTGAAAGAACGCTTGCTTCTGTTCATCTTCAATTGTTAAGATATCTTCTTTTTCATCCACAGTATATGGATTAATGATGGAAACAATAATAAATCCACCAAACAGGTTTAATACAATGGCCGTAACAACATACTTTGGCTCAATCATCGTCATATAAGCTCCAACTACTGACATCGAAACAGTCGACATAGCAGAAGCGCATAATGTATACATACGTTGTGGTGCAATCTTATCTAATTGCTTTTTAACAGTTATGAACACTTCGGATTGGCCTACCATAGCAGAAGCAACAGCATTATAGGATTCCAATTTCCCCATGCCACTTACTTTACTTAAAAATAAACCTACCCATTTCATCAGAAAAGGAAGAATTTTAAAATGCTGCAAGATCCCAATCAGAACAGATATAAAGACGATCGGTAATAAAACTGTTAAAAAGAAGGGTGATTCGCCTTCATTTGCTAAGCCACCAAAAACAAATGATATACCTGCATTTGCATAGGACAATAAGTGATCAAACACTTTGGTGATTCCTTTGATTAGCACATAACCGACCGTTGTATTAAGTAGTAAAGCTGCCAATAAAAATTGGATGATCAACATAATCACTATATATTTATATTTTATTTCTTTTTTGTTTTTACTCATTAATAAAGCTAAGGCAAAAACAAGTAACAATCCACAAAAGGATATTAAGTATCTCATAAGTTCCTCCATAAGTATCTGTGATATTTTGTCCTGATGTTCCAATTTCAGAAGAACAGCTAAAGATCTTAATTAGTCAGACGTCAGACAAACAATCTCACTATAACAGTTTTTTTACTAGTTATTCAATAGATAAAAGAAAAAAAGTATGCAACATGGCATACAAATAAATTCACTCTTAAAAATGTAGGTTATTTCTTTAGGAGTTACTATTCATAAAAAATACCCTCTTATTGTGTGAGGATTTTTTCTTTTTATGACCTTCATGTTAACGAAACTTTTCGATTTTTTTGAAACCAACTAAGTTCGGATTACGACTATAGGGTGAATGTTTATAGGAGGTGTTTGGATGAGTGAGCATTTAGTGGCCATTATGGAAGAACACGGAGAATATTGCTTACGAGTGGCTTATCTTTATGTAAAGGATTGGGCGATGGCAGAAGAAATAGTCCAGGATGTCTTTTTTTCTTATTATCTGCAGCAGGATCGCTTTGAACAAAGAGCATCTCTAAAGACCTATTTAGTTAAAATAACTGTACATAAAAGTCATGATTATTTGCGAAGCTGGAAAAATAAACGCCATCAACTGTTGGAAAAATTGCATATTGGTGCAAGTAAACGAACACCAGAAACGATGCTATTAGCACAGGATGAACGGACAACATTAACAAATGCTTTATTTGAGTTACCTATTACTTATAGAGAAGTCGTCATCCTTTATTATTATCAGGAATTAAAGGTTAGAGAAATTGCAGATATTCTTACATGTGCAGAAAATACAGTTAAAACCAGATTGCATCGAGCAAGAAAAATGTTACAGGAAAAATTAGCGAATAATAAGTGGGAGGTGTTAATGAATGACAACTTTTAAAGAGAAATTGGATCAAGAACTTGGCGAAGCACCACGATTTACGAAATCCTTACAGGAGGATATTTTACGGCAAGTGCGGCAAACTAAAAAGACAAGACGCTGGTCATATCCATTGATTATCATAGGCGCGATAGTTATGTTTCTATTGATAATAGAAATCGGTCCATTAGGGCAGATAGAGCAAACGCAACATGCTTCAATTGTTCAATTAGCACAGCAGCAATCAATAAAAAAATATACAATGATTTACAATTCGGATGAGGAGATCTTTAAGGCTGGAAGACCTGGGTGGGTCATTGGACAACGAGTAATGGAGCAAAGTTCAGAAAAAGTGTTATTACAACAACTATTACAGCAAGCTACAGTGACTCAAATGAATGAGCGTACTTTTTTTAGATTACAACGTGATGTCTGGGTAGAATTTGAAAAAGGTCAGGTTATGAAGCTGAAAATGTTCATAAACGACGAGGATATCGGAATTGTTGATTATGATAACAATTCATTTTATAAAGTAGAAAATAAAGATTTGGCCAAGGCTTATTTAGATCTTATTCTCAATGATGATGCTAAATTTGGAATGTCAGGTTTAATCGTTATGCTAGTTATTTTTCTAGCTATCCAAATGCTTGGCGATAAACTAATGAGGAAAATGTTTAATATACCAAAGGAGTATGTCAATAGTCATCATAGACGTGCTGTTTGGGTTATTAAAATTTTGAATACCATGATGCTCATGGTGATCATAATTAAAGGGTGGATTTTATTTACTGTTATCATTGGAGGATATTTAGTTGTCAGCCTTTTCAGCTCTATTTTCATTGACTATTACTATGGTCGAGAGGAAAAAAGACATTATCTTTCCATTAGTTCGGCCATTGTTGGCTTGCTATCACTAATCCTATTTTTATTTTATATCAGTTAAATAACTTATAAACCTGAACCCGAATAATCTCGAGTTCAGGTATTTTTTTCCATCGTTTCAGTCTGAAGCATTAATTGATAAATACTCGAGATCATAAAGCTGGTAGCTAATCCGTAAAGCGTATTAAAGCTTAAACCAACACCAATTCCAATGATGATGGATAGCAGGATGACAAGCCAGCTATGCTTATGAATATGGCGATTCGTAAATAAAAGGATTAACACAAACGGTAGCATGGTAATGTGCAGAAAGGCAAAAGAATAAATAACACCTAAAATCGTTAAATCGATAGATAAGAAACAGGTGAATAAAATAATCATCAGGCCAATCAAATAGAAATAATAGGGTCTTTTCGTCACAAAAAAACGTTTCGTTGCCCGCATGTCTACAAGCAAGGTTGTGACAATGGCTAATAGGACAATGACGAGAAAAGCAAATGTCAGAAAGCCTGGTTGTACTTCATATAAAAACGTAAAAATCAGTACTTGGAATTGGCCAAATGATCCGCTATATAGGGCAATCATTAAAATTGCCGTAAATGATAGCGTTAATAACGCTAAAATTACACCTGAGGAAAACAGACTGCTACGTACTTTTTTAGGTTTTATAAAGGCAATTAAATACCATGTTGATTTATCAAAAAATACTTGTCCTAAAACGGCTAGTTGAATAATGACATAGAACAGCAGAATTTCGCTATTTTTAAAATAAAATAAATAAGGGTGATATAAGCGAATACCCTCATATACTGTGCTTGCCCCATTTAGTACAAAGTAATAAATAGGGATAAAAATAAGTAATGAAAAAAGAGCAATAATAAATAAAATTTCCAACCATAGTATACTTTTCACTGACATGATGCGGTCAAGAAGTAAGATGCCGATTAAAAAGAAAAAAAGTGTAATAGGGACTGGAATATTTAACATAATTTCAGACAATACACTAATGCTTATTAATTGAATAAGCCAAAGTTCAATACCTGTTAACAAGTAAAATAGACGTATAACCTTTAAATTCATTCCAGACAATTTACGCTGTATGGTAAAGAGCAAAAAGCTTTGTGTATGCTGATTTTGTGTGTAATCGCTCTTATTCAGCAATGAGCCAAGTATGATAAATGAAATAGCTGTTGCTAATGTATAACAAATGCCCGCCATAAAACCAAAAGAAATAAGGGCTGAAGGAGAGGACAATAATAAATTACCATTAATCCATCTCGCTAAAAGAATAATGACTCCTGCTGCTGTGCTTAAACTTGCAAATGGAACGAGCAATGAAAACTTCCTTAGCATACTATTAAAGACCTTTACTCATTTTAGAGGATTTATATTGACGTGGTGATTGATTATATTTTTTCTTAAACGCAACACTAAAATAGTGCTGACTATTAAAACCACAGCTCTCAGCAATTGCAGACATACTTGTGTCAAGATTTTCATTGATTTTCTTTACAGCCATTTCTAGGCGATAATTATTAATATATTCATTAATGCCAATAGACTGCTCCTCCAAAAATTTACGACTTAAATAGCTCGGATTCAAATGAATTTTTTCAGCAATAATATTGAGACTCAGTTTTTCATAATAGTTTTCATGAATATAGGAAAGTGCGCTTTGAATCGCATCATGGTTAGAACTCCACACCTTATATTTCTCCACAATAGCATCTAATTCACTTGCAATGACTGGTTTTGTAAGATAATCCTTTACCCCGATACGCAATGCTTGTTGGGCATATTCAAAGGTTTGATAAGCTGTTACCATGATGATGTCTACCTCATAAAGCGCTTTTAATTCCTTGCTCAACGTGATTCCATCTTTCCCAGGCATTTGAATATCCAAAAAGGCGATAGTCATACGGTGCTTCTTAGCTAATTGCAGAGCTTGTGAGGCATCTTGGGCAGTATGGAAGGTCCAATTAGGAAAATGTGGCTTTAATAAATAAATCATTTGCTCAAGCTCTAATGGCTCATCATCTGCGATTAAAATATTCATGGCGAGATACTCCTTTCTCCTTCCAGTTGATAGAATGCCTAAGCGGGAACATGGATGGTAACAGTGTAATGCTGTTCATTGTTTTGAATCGAGAATAAAATATTTTCGAGTCCATAAATGAGCTCAAGCCGTTTTCTAATATTTTCGAGCCCATAACCTTGCTGCAGTTCGTCTACTACCTGTTCAGTAGTCATTTCTATTTTTTCTAAAGGCTGTGTATTTTTAATTTCAATTAATAAGCTATTATCCATTTTTTTGATTGTAATGGATAGCTCTGCAGGTCCTATATGTTTTTCAAAGCTATGTTTATAGGCATTTTCAATAATAGTCTGCAGAATAAAAGGTGGTATTTGGACGGATAGTGCTTCATCATCAACATATTTATTTACAGTCAAACGATGGCCAAATCGCAATTGTTGAATATTTAAATAACTATCGACAAATTGTATCTCGTTCTTTAACGCAATTAACACCTCATGATTATTGTATTTAAATTTAAAAAATGTTGCCAAAGCCTCAATGCCCGCAACCAAATCTTCCTTCCGATTGATGCGAGCTAGGCTTAATAATGAATTTAATGCATTAAAAAAGAAATGTGGCTGTATTTGCTGATTCAACTGGAGAATATTTGCTCTTTGTAAATCCTGCTCAAGCTCTAAATTTCTTTTTTCCTCCTCAAGGCTATCGATTTGCTTTTCGAAAATAAATATAAAAGTAAGCAGAAAAGCTCCAATAATTGGAGCAATTACACATAGGAGAATATATATGTTGAAGGTTTCTGGTTGTAACATAATGACCTCTCCGTTTATTTTGTAAGTGTAAGATACATTAAACTAAATTTTCTGCGAAATGGCAAGCTACCTTATGTGTTGCAGTGATCGCTCGTAGTGCTGGCACTTCTGCTTTACATTTATCCGTTGCGAATGGGCAACGTGTGTGAAAGCTACAGCCAGTAGGGGGATTAAGAGGTGATGGTAGGTCACCTTTTAAAATAATGCGCTCCTTACGATGCTGCTTATCAATGACTGGTATAGAAGAAAACAGTGCTTTTGTATAAGGATGATGTGGCTGAGTAAAAAGGGAATGCTTATCAGCAATTTCTACGACCTTTCCAAGATACATCACCATAATACGGTCTGAAATATGTCGAACAACACTTAAATCGTGTGAGATAAATAAAAAGGTTAAATCTAAATCTCTTTGTAGTTGTTTTAGTAAATTTAGTATTTGAGCTTGAATGGAAACATCTAGGGCAGAAACAGACTCATCACAAATAATAATTTTAGGATTAACAGCAAGGGCTCTGGCAATACCAATCCGCTGACGCTGACCACCCGAAAATTCATGTGGATAACGCTCTAAGTACTCAGGACGTAACCCGACAAGAGACATTAATTCAATCATGCGTGCTTCTTGATGCTCAGGTGGTACAATTTTTTGAATAGACATGGCCTCTGTTAACATTTTACGAATGGTTCTTCGTGGGTTAAGGGACGCATAGGGATCTTGGAAAATAATTTGAATGTCCTTGCGTGCAGCACGAAGCTCTTTTTTGTTCATATTCACTAAATTTTTACCGAATAATAATACCTCTCCAGCAGTAGGCTCATCTAATCTTAAAATAGAACGACCAGTTGTTGATTTTCCGCAGCCAGATTCTCCTACAATACTGAGCGTCTCACCAGGCATGATGTCGAAAGACACCCCATCCACAGCTTTTACAACCTGCTGTGGACCGAAGAGCTTTTCTTTTTTTAAGAAAAAATGCTGCTTTAAATCATTTACTTGTAATAGTGGTTGTGTATGTTGCGCTGTTGTCATACTGTCAGCTCCTTCATAAGTGTTTCTCCTTGCCATTCATTACTGTACATCCAGCATCTTACCTTTTTTCCTTGCTCAACAGTCAAAAGCTCAGGCTGTTGTTCACGACATAAATCTGTAGCAAATGGGCAACGTTCTGCATAACGGCAGCCAATTGGATAATTATAGGGACTTGGGACAGTTCCGTGAATAGTAGATAATTCTTCTTGGTCTTCATATAGCTTTGGTAATGATTGAATTAATCCATTTGTATAAGGGTGTAGCGGTTTTTCAAAAAGACTTTCTGTTGTGCCTTCTTCTACAACCTGTCCCGCATACATAACAGCAATCTTATCGCAGATTTCTGCTACAACACCAAGGTCATGGGTAATGAAGATAATGCTCATGCCTAGTTGTTTTTGCAGGTTTTGAATAATATCAATAATTTGAGCTTGAATAGTTACATCAAGGGCAGTTGTCGGTTCGTCAGCAATTAACACATCTGGTGTACACGCTAGTGCCATGGCAATCATAATGCGCTGTCGCATCCCACCACTTAACTGATAAGGCTCCTGCTTCGCTCTTTTTTCGGGTGCAGGAATCCCAACTAGGCGAATCATATCGACAGACTTTTGCCATGCTTCTTTACGTGATAAGCCTTGGTGCAATCGAATGGATTCAGCAATTTGCTCTCCAACGGATAATACAGGATTTAAGCTTGTCATAGGCTCTTGGAAAATCATCGAAATTTTATTGCCCCGAATTTTACGTAGCTCTTCATCTGAGAGCTTCAAAATGTCTGTATTATTTAATAAAATTTCGCCATTGATGATTTTACCAGGAGGCGATGGTACTAAACGAAGTAATGACAGGGAAGTCATGGATTTTCCACAACCAGATTCACCAACAATGCCCAGTGTTTCTCCTTTTTGAAGAGTAAAGGATACCCCATCGACAGCTTTGGCAACCCCTTCACTCGAATAAAAATAGGTTTGTAAATTTTTTACTTCCAACACGGTTTCTTGTTTCATCCGTTTTTCCCCTCCTTAGTTTAAATCCATTCGTTTATTAAAGAATCGGTACAATATGTCTACAAAAAGATTAATGAAAACAAATATTAATGAGGCAACAAGAACGCCACCTTGTACGACTGGTATATCACGTGTTCGAATGGCATCTACAATCATTCGTCCTAATCCGTTTACAGCGAAAACCGATTCAACTAAAACTGTTCCGCCAAGTAAACTACCAAACTGTAAGCCTACTACTGTAATAACTGGAATCAAGGCATTGCGTAATGCGTGCTTTAAAATGATGATGTATCCTTTTAAGCCTTTTGCTTTCGCTGTTCGTATATAGTCTTGGTTTACAACCTCTAACATACTAGAGCGAGTCATACGAGCGACGATGGCAGCTCCACCAGCACCAAGTGTGACAGCTGGTAGAATAATATGTTTGGCACTATCCCAGCCTGCTACAGGAAGCCAGTGTAACTGTACAGAGAATACATACATTAATAAAATTCCTAACCAGAAGCTTGGAAGGGAAATGCCTAATAAAGCGACAACCATTAATCCTACATCCATCAATGAATAAGGACGGATAGCGGAGATAATGCCCGCAATAAGCCCCAGAACAATGGTGATTAAAATACTATAAAAGGCTAGCTCTATGGTAATCGGTAATCGGGAGGTAATTTCCTCGAATACTGGTTGATTATTTTTTAAAGAGTTACCCATATCTCCTTGTAGAAGATTTTTAATATAGTCTGTATATTGAACTGCTAATGGTTTATTGAGCCCTAAATTTTCACGTAATTCTGCAACCGTTTCTTGAGAAGCTCCTTCTCCTGCTAAAATAATCGCTGGGTCTCCGGGAATCATCTGCATAATTAGAAAAACAACAAGCGTTACACCAAGTGTTACAGGAATAATTTGAGCTAGTCGTTTTAAGATAAATAATGTCATGTGTCTTCTCTCCTTTAATTTTTCATTCTTGGGTCTAGCGCATCGCGTAAACCGTCACCAAATAAGTTAAAGCCTAATACAAGTATAGAAATCATAATACCTGGGAATAGCGCCATATAAGGAGCGGTAAATAGGAAATCTCGTCCGTTAGAAAGCATGGCACCCCATTCAGGAGATGGTGGCTGAGCACCTAAACCTAAGAATGATAGTCCTGCTGCAGATAGAATAGCGGTTGCTAAGCGCATTGATGCTTGTACAATAATGGGTGATAAAATATTTGGAAAAATATGCTTAATTAAAATCGTCATATCATTTGCTCCAAGTGTTTTGACAGCATCAATATATTCTAATTTTTTAACCTCCATTGTTGAGCCACGTACAATACGAGCAAACATAGGAATAGAGAAAAAACCAACAGCAATTGTGACATTGATAAGGCTCGGCCCCAATGCACTAACAATCGCTAAAGCTAGCAAAATACCTGGGAACGCAAGCATGATATCTAAAATTCGACTAATAATAGAATCAACCCATCTGCCATAATAGCCAGCAATAAGACCTAAGAAAGTGCCGATTGTACCACCGAATAAAACAGCTGAAATACCAACACCAATTGATAAACGTGATCCATATAAAATTCGACTTAAAATATCTCGCCCTTTGTCATCCGTTCCCATTAGATGTTCAACGCTTGGTCCTTGTAATTTTTGATCTAATTGTACGTCGTAGGGATCGTAAGGGGCTAAAATGGGCCCGATAAGAAACATCAATATATATAGAAGAATGATGATGCCTCCTACGACAGCTGCTTTATTCTTTTTGATTTTGTTGAGGAAAGAAACAAGATTCTTTTTTCTAGATGCCTTGCGTGCATTCACTAAAACAGAATGATCAATTGTAGTTGTTACTTTATTCATATCGAATACTCCTTTTCTATTTGATTTGATTTCAATTTAGTGAAAAGCGTAAAGAATGTAAATATTTTATGGCTTATTAGTCAGAAAATTTAAAAAACACGTAAAAATTTTAAAAAACAAGTGTATTTTATTTCTTTATAATTCGAAATGTAAGGAACAAATCACACAAGGAGGAAATGTTGATGAAGAAAATGAAGTTGTTTTTATTCATGGCACTAATAACTGTACTTATTCTGCAAGCCTGCTCTACTGCTAGCAATAATAGTACAGAAGGTTCCAAAGAGGGATCAAAAAGCGTAGGAGGAGAATTAGTTGTTCTAAGAGCAGCAGATGCAACAAGTCTTGATCCTCACTTTATTACAGATATTCCATCAGCAAATATTATTCATGGCAAGGTATATGAAACACTTGTCGCTTTTGATAGAGATCGTAAAATTGTTCCATTACTTGCAAAAGAGTGGGAGCAAAAAGATGAAATCACTTGGACATTTACATTAAATGAAGGTATTAAATTCCATGATGGAGCAGATTTTAATGCAGAGGCTGTAAAAGCGACATTTGACCGAATTCTAGATCCTGCAACTGGATCACCACAGCGTGATAAATTATCTATGATTAGTGAAGTAGTGGTAGATGATGAATATGTTGTAACGTTGAAATTAAAAGAACCATATGCTCCGCTTCTATCTATTTTAGCCAGTCAAGAGGGTAGCATGATGAGCCCGAAAGCGATTGCTGAAGCAGCGGACGAATTAGCAACTCATCCAGTAGGGACAGGCCCATTTGTATTTGAAACTTGGAAATCTGGTCAAGAAATCACTTTAATTTCAAATAAAGATTATTGGGGGACTGTACCGAAAGTAGATAAAGTAACATTTAAAGTTGTACCAGAGGATTCTACTCGTCTAGCAATGATTGAAAGTGGAGAAGCACATATTGCTGAACAAGTACCTGTAACAGAGATTGATCGTATTGAAAATTCTTCAACGATGAATTTATTCCGTGCAGAAGGACTAGCAGTAGAATTTATCGGATTCAACGTGAAAGATACGCTATTATCTGATGTAAAAGTACGTCAAGCTATTAGCTATGCTGTCGACCGTGAAGCAATTATTAGCGGTATTTATGATAATGTAGGAACACTTGCAAATTCTGCAATGAGTCCAAAAATTATTGGATATTCTAGTGAAACGAAACCGTATGACTATGATGTAGTGAAGGCTAAAGAATTGTTAAAAGAAGCTGGCGTTCAAGAGGGAACAAAAGTTAAATTACTGACAAGTGACCGTAAAGAGCGTATCAACATGGCGGAGGTTATTCAATCTCAATTAAAAGGAATCGGATTAGATATTGATATTCAAGTAATGGAGTATGGTGCATTTATTTCTGAAATTACGAAAGAACAGCATCAAATCTTTATTAGTGGTTGGGGTAATGCAACGGGTGATGCTGATTATAACCAATACAATCTATTCCACACTGCATCTATGGGGCCTCCAGGAAACCATTTCTACTATTCAAATCCAGAAGTAGACAAGCTAATTGAGCAAGGGCGTTCTGAAGCAAACCAAGAGGCACGTAATGAAATCTACAAAAAAGCAATGCAAATCGAGTTAGACGAAGCTGTGTATATTCCAGTGCGTAACTATGAGCATTTAGCAGTTTACAGCAATGCTGTAAAAGGTTTCTGGTTAGATGCATCTAACTACACGATGATCAGTGGCGTTGAAATTGTAGAGTAATCAAATTTGGTGATAGACGAAAAAATACCAATTGGGAGGAAACTATGAGTAAACTATTGCTGAAAAATGTGAGATTAGAAGAAGCATATGAGCGCGAAAATGAACACATTGTTGCTACTCGTACAGGTATTTATGATGTTCTAATCGAAGATGGACATGTTCAACAAGTAGATAAGGATATAGTGGCTGATGAAGATGTAGAAGTAATAGATGCACAACAGCAACTATTAGTCCCTTCATTCCGAGAAATGCATATTCATATTGATAAAACGTATTTCGGCGGAGAATGGCAGGCACCAAGACCCATTACTAAAGGGATTTTAACACGCATTGAAGAAGAAAGAACACTACTACCTAAACAATTGCCGACAGCTGCTTATCGAGCTGAGGAAATGGTGAAGTGGCTCATTTCCCAAGGACACACACATATTCGTTCACATTGTAATGTTGACCCACAAATTGGGACAAAGCATATTGAAATTACAAAACAGGTTTTAGCAAACTATCAAGATCAAATCACCTATGATATTGTAGCCTTTCCACAGCATGGCTTATTACGCTCCAATGTAGAGGGACTAATCCGTGAGGCAATGGCGATGGGAGCAACGCTTGTTGGAGGCGTTGACCCATCCATTGTAGATCGCAATATCGAAAAGTCATTGCAAACAACGATGGGTATTGCACAAGACTATAATGCAGGGATCGATATTCATATTCACACAGCGAACACGCTAGGCGAATTTGAATTTTATAAACTGATTGAGTTAACGAAACAGGCGAAAAAAGAAGGTCAAGTCACAATTAGCCATGCGATGGCACTTGCTGATTTAGAACAGTCACGTTTAGAAAATTTAGTTCAAGCCATGGCTGAGGTACAAATGGATGTAACAACAACTGTACCAATCGATTTGAACCGTTCGACAATACCAATTCCTTATCTTTATAACAATGGTGTAAAGGTATCTGTGGGACATGATAGCTTAACAGATCATTGGTCACCATATGGTACTGGTAATACGATTATGAAATTAAATGTCATGGCGGAGAGATTCCGTTTTATTGATGAATATTCATTAAGTCGAGCTTGGAAATACGCCTCTGGTGGTATCACACCATTGAATGATGTAGGAGAACGTGTTTGGCCACAAGTTGGTGATAAAGCGAATATGCTGTTAGTGGATGGCGTGAGCACTGCCCATGTGATAGCAAGAAGATGCCCAATTACTACGGTCATTTCACAAGGCAAAATGATTCACCAACAGGATGTAGGAGAGTTGAAAGGAGAATTCAGATGAAGCACTGGCTTACAAATGTTCTACTTGAAACAGGAGAATATCTAAAGGAAAATGATACAGTTGGAACGAAAGTGGAGCTTTTTCACCTTGAAATTACAGATGGCTTCATTTCGCAAATTGTACCCGCAACAGACGCAATCGATTCTCAAAACGAAGTCACAGATATGAAAGGGAAGCTGCTATTACCTGCCTTTAAGGAAATGCATAATCATTTAGATAAAACATACTTATCTTTACCGTGGAAGGCTTGTGTGCCCGTAAAGAATTTAAAGGAACGACTTGATCGTGAAGCACAAGAGTTATCCGTTCTTGCTACAACAGGTAAACAACGTGCGACTGCAATGATTGAAAAAATCCTTAAGAATGGTGCGAATCATATTCGTACACATGTCAATATCGATCCATACATTGGATTAAAAAATTTAGAAGGTGTACTAGCGGCATTGGACGATTATAAAGATGTCGTGACATCCGAAGTCATTGCCTTTCCACAGCATGGTCTACTAAGAGATGATGTCCCTAAATTATTGCGTGAAGCTTTACGCAATGGAGCGACGATGATTGGCGGCCTAGATCCAGCTGGCATCGATAACTCGATCGAGCCTTCTCTTTATGAAGTGATGGATATTGCACAGGAATTTAATGTTGATGTCGATATTCATTTACATGATGGTGGACATGTTGGGTATTATACAATCGATAAATGGATAGACATGGTGGAGGATGCCAAATATCAGGGGAGAACGGCAATAAGTCATGCCTTTTCACTTGGTGATGTATCAATCATGGAGCAACATAAAATTGCAGATCGTTTAGCACAACAACAAGTAAAAATAATGTCAACGGTGCCATTTGATTTGCGGCGATTAATTCCACCGATTGAATTACTAACAGAGCACGGCGTGGATGTCCATTTTGGTTGTGACGGCTTTTATGATTCTTGGAGCCCTAATGGCTCAGGAGATATTTTAGAAAAAGCGACTACTTTTGCAGATATTTCTCGTAAACTTGATGAACGCTCTATTCGACAAACATTAAAATATATTACAAGTGGTGTCACGCCATTAGATGCAAATGGTCAGAAGGTTTGGCCGAATGTGAAGGACGAAGCAAGTTTTGTATTCTTTGACGCAGTATCAAGCGCGGAAGTTATTGCACGTAAACCATCCAACCGAGTGGTTATGTCTAAAGGAAAGTTTATCAATTAAGCATAAATCTAAATCCCCCTTATTTAGATAACATAGCAAACTAGAAATTTTCTAGTTTGCTATACTTATGTTTTAATAGAAAAGATGAATAAAGGAAAGGGAAGTAGATTTGCCATTACTTATGTAGAAATCTCTTTATTTGCGGGTGCGATAAAATATGAAACAACTAACAATCTATATGATTTTATTTAGCTGTGTATTTTTTTGGGCCAGTAACTTCATTATTGGCTCTATTTTAATTGAACATTGGGATCCTTTAACGGTTGCCATTTTTAGATTGATTGTCATTGTTCTCTTTTTAGGGGGGATTAGTTGGAAAGCAATCTACCGAACAACATTTACAAGAAATGATTTATTGTTATTGATCCTTGCAGGAATACTGGGCGTTTCCATTAATCACTATAGCTTTTATGCTAGTCTCCAGCACACTTCTCCTATCACTGCGGCTTTAATATTAGCCTGTGCACCGATTGTCACATCTCTGCTGAATAAAATGATCTGTCATGAATCACGTAACGGCATATTTTGGCTAGGTGCAATACTTTCATTTGTTGGTGTTGGCCTCATCATTACAAAAGGGGCACTTATCACCATTTCAATCGGTAAGGGTGAGGTGCTGAGCTTAATTACAATGCTAAGCTTTGCTTTGTTCCTCATTATTGTCAATCATCTTAGTCTGAAAATGTCAGCCCAGTCGATTACGTTCTATACAAATTTAATAGGTTTACTGGTGCTTGTGCCGTTTTCATTTACTATTTTGCCGCAGATGAATTGGCAAGTTGCAATACCCTACTGGTTTTTGCTCATCTTATCAGCGATTATTATTCATGGGGTAAGCAATTTAATGTGGAATCAAAAAATGAAGGAGGTCGGCTCAACAAATGCGTCGTTGTTGTTAAACTTTGAGCCAGCTATAGCCATGCTATTGAGTGCTGTATTTTTAAAACAATTCCCTACAAGTGTTCAAATATATGGCTCTTTATTAATTTTAGTAGGAATTTTGTTGTGTATTTATTATAAAGAAATTAAAGCAATTGTCCTTGTAAAAAAAACAATGAATTAGCAAAAAAAGAGATGCTCATTTTTTGAGTACATCTCTTTTTTGCTGTTTCTGTAGCGAATTTAAAATAAATAGGTATGTTATTGGCAGAAAAGCAGTAATGATTACGATACCATGCCACTGAAATAATGACCAAACAGGGCTTAGTATTGTACTTCCAGAGGCCACCCCAAGGTAATAAGCGACCAAATATAGACTAGAGGCGCTTCCTTTTTGATAAAGAGCTAGCCGACTTACCAATGAGGAAGTTAATGCATGAGCAGTAAAAAAACCTAAACATGCTAGACAAAGTCCAATTACAATAATGAAAAGTGACTTGCTTAATGTAAAAAGTATTCCCACAGTTAATAAACAAACACCAAATGTTCGAATGGTATGTAATCCTACTTTTCCTGCAAGTGAATTAGCAATAGGCGAACCAATAATACCTAAACCATACGCTAAAAAAATAAAAGAAATGCTTTGTAAAGATAATAAAAAAGGAGGCGCTGTTAAGTAATAGGGAATAAATGACCAAACTCCAGTAAAGGATAATTGTAAAATAACTCCTAATCCAAAAAGCATCAATAATTGAGGGTTTTTCAAATGAAACCAAAAGCCTTGTAAATCCTGTTGAATCGTACGCTGTTGTACCGAAAAATTTTTGGATTTAGGTAGCATCCACCAGACAATTACCATAACGATGCACCCCATAATGGCTAATGAAACAAATGCCATTTTCCATGAAAAATATTCAGTGACATACCCCATCATGAGTCTACCAATTGTTCCGCCTAGTGCATTACAAGAAATATACAATGCAGTGGCAAAGCCCATTGACTGTTGATCAATTTCTTCGCTAAGATAGGCAAGTGCTGCTGCAGGTACACCTGCAATAGCAAAGCCCTGAATAAAGCGTAATAAAATAATAGTAGAAAAAGAATCAGTTAGTGTCATGGAAAAAAAAGGTATGACAGTAAAAACTATGGATAAATGAATGAACAAAACTCTTCCATAACGATCTGATAAAAAACCTAGCACGATTAATCCAAGAATTACTGATAGAGTAGTCATAGATACGGATAGACTTGCAACGGATACAGAAATATGAAATTGCTCTGTAAAGAAGGGGAGCAGGGGCTGAACAGAATACATTGCTGCAAAGACAAAAACAGAAGCCCCGCCCAAACTAATGACAATTGTCCAAAAAGAGCGATCTCTTATTGAATAACCCTTTGTATTTATGCCCATCTTAAAACCTTATTTCATTTGCTCTGGTAACCAGAGAGAAAGTTGTGGGATTAAGACAACAAGTGCTAAGAAGATAATCATTAAAATGATAAACGGTATAACGCCTTTTACCACTTCCCCAAGTTTTTCTTTTGCAATACCGCTAACCACGAAGAGATTCAATCCAACTGGTGGAGTGATCATTCCTAATTCCATATTAATCGTCATAATAATGGCAAAGTGGATTAAATTTATATCGAAGTGTGCAAGGATTGGTAATAAAATTGGTAAAGTAATTAGAATAATGGAGACGGCTTCTAAGAACATACCCATGATAAAGAACAAAATATTGACAACTATCATAAAAATCCACTTATTTAAATCACTTTCTGCAATCCATGCACCCACTTGCTGTGGTACTTGTGCATTTGTTAAATAGAGTCCAAATAACGAAGCGGCACCTATTATTAAGAAAATCATAGCGGTAATATTAATAGATTCTACTAATACTTCGCGGAAATCCTTTAGCTTCATTTCACGATAGATAAACAAGGATACAATAAGACCATAGAAAACAGCTATCACCGCTGATTCAGTTGGTGTCACAACTCCTGAATAGATTGTTCCTAAAATTAAAAAAGGTAAAAATGCTCCCCAAATGGCTTTTAAAGATTTACGCCCACGTTCTTCCCAAGAAGCTGGTTGATCTCCATTAAATCCATTGCGTTTCGCATAAACGATAGCAGCAATAATTAAAATTCCTGTTAAAGCTAATCCAGGAAGAACCCCAGCCATAAATAACTCACCAATTGATTGCTCCGAGGTGATACCATAAATAATTAGTGGAACACTCGGTGGTATTAAAATTCCTAATGTACCACCTGCTGCCACAAGTCCCATGGAATAACGTTTTTTATAGCCTGCTGAAATCATTGCTGGGATCATAATAGAGCCGATTGCTGCTGCTGTGGCAGGTGAAGAGCCTGAAATAGCGGCAAAAATAGCACAGGCAACAATTGTAACAACTGCAAGACCACCTGGCAGGTGACCAATCCATGCACGTAAAGCTTCAATTAAATATTTGGATATCCCACCGCGCGCCATTAATACGCCAGCCAGCACGAATCCTGGGATGGCCATCATAGGGAAGGAATCTAATGCAGTGAAAATGCGCTGTGGAATCATATTCATATTAAAATCTATTTGGAAGAACACTAGAATTGTTGATAGTGCTAAGCTAATAGCAACAGGTACTCGTAGAAATAATAGCAAAAAGAAACTAAGTAAGAGGATTAGCATATTCTTCATCCTTTCCTCGTAGAATATTAACTAATCGTTCTACGAATCTTAGTAAAAATAAAATACCTGAAAGAGGTAGGACTAAATATACAATCCACATTGGAATCCCGATATCAAGTGAAACCATACCAGATGTATAGCGATTTTCCACTAAAACAAAACCATAGTACGTGTAAATTAAGCAAAAGGCGATGCTCAAGCCTGTTGCTACTAAATCTAATAGACGTTTTTTCGATGGCTTTAATTTGTCATATAGAATATCCACCTGTATATGCTGATTGTGGCGAAGAGCTAAGCCAAACCCCAAAAATGTACCCCAAATTATAGAATAGCGTGCTAATTCCTCTACCCATGCTTGTGGTTCATTAAATATGTAGCGCATAATAACCCCATAAAAAATGAGCACGACACCTGCTACGAAAAAAATTCCAGCAAGAATTTCTTCTAAGTAGCCCCATATTTTATAAACGGCCTTCATGTTGTAGCCTCCTTTATTTAAAGTTAAAAACGGATGCTTTTATTCCCACTGTAAATGTTGCTGTTTGAAGTGAGCTTCTTAGCACCCGTTTGTAAGTAAGCGATATACTAATAAAATTATTGATATTGACGATAACTCACTACTACGGGCAACTTCCTAACAAAGAATACCCAAGAAATTGTTGCGATTTCCTATTCCTTACATCAACTAATTGTTGGAATAGTAAGTTTTTTTAAGAACCATGTTTATTTTAAATCACGAATACCATTAATTAGTTCTTCTGTGATAACATCAGTAAACTCTTCATAAACTGGTTCCAGTTGTTTTTTGATGGCTTCTTTTTCAGCATCTGATAGCTCAAGGACTTCAATACCAGAGTTTTTAATGTTTTCGAATGATTTTTCGTTTTCTTCCGCAGCTAAATCCCAAGCTAACGTTGTTGCCTCATTTAATGATTCTTCAACTGCTGTCAATAGCTCTGAAGGTATTTTTTCCCAGAATGTTTTGTTTACAAAGATAGCATAGTCTAGACGACCATGTTCAGATACGGAGAAGTATTTTTGAACTTCTTGATATTTTTGAGTATCAAAGTTATTAAATGTGTTTTCTTGTCCATCTACTGTTCCTTGTTGTAAGGCAGCGTACGTTTCACCAAATGCAATGGTCGCAGAACCAGCATTCAAAGCTTTAAACTGCGATTCTAAAACTTTACCTGCTTGTGCTCTGAATTTTAGTCCTTTAAAATCGTCCACTGTCACAAGTGGATGTTTGTTATTGGAAAAGTGTTTAAAGCCATTTTCCCAGAACACGAGACCTTTAATATCGTTAGCTGCTAGTTGGTCAGATTCTAGAATCAGTTTTGCAACATCTGAATTAAAGAACTTACGAGCATGCTCTTGATTTTCAAAAAGGTATGGCATATCAACATATTGCCAACGAGGATCGATTTTTACCATTTTCGTTACAGAAGGCGCAATCATATGCACATTTCCTGATACTAAGGCATCTAATTCATCATTATCTCCATATAGTTGTGAGGATGGATAAACCTCAACGTTCACTTTACCTTCTGTTTTTTCATCCACTAGTTTTGCAAATGCCTCAGCTGCTTTACCTTTAACACTATCAATTGAAGTTACATGAGAGAATTTAATAACAAGAGGTTTTTCTTTGGTGTAGCCACCATCTCCCTCAGCTGCTGGAGCAGAAGCTGCTTCTTTTTTGTCGCCACCACAAGCCGCAAGTACTAGTAAAAGCAAAGCCATGAATGACATGAAAAGCCATTTTTTCATTCTATATCCCCCTAAAATTTATATTTATAGTTAAAAGGGCAACCTTTTAAACCCTAGTTAATGAAATTGATTTTTAGGAAGTGCCTCAATATATTTAAAACCATAATTTTCTGCATAATAGTCGTATACAGGTTTAAAGGCGTTCTCCCAATCCTCTATTTCTTCCTCCGTTAAATAATGAATTTGTATGCATTGACATGCTTCCATTTCCTGAAGTCTTTCCGTACTTAAATTCTCTGCTTGTTGCCACTCCCATTTTTGTACTTCCTCAAGAGTATCAATCAAAAGCTCCTGTACATTTTTAGGGAGGGAATTCCAAAATTCATTATTCATTAATAACAAATAGCCTAGATAACCATGATTACTAATAGTTAAGTAATCTTGAAGTGAATGTAGATTTTTGCTTGTAATATTAGTGAGCGTATTTTCTTGCCCATCAACATTGCCTTTTTGTAGTTGATGGAAGACCGTATTAAAATCAATTCGTCTAGGATAGGCACCGGCAATGGAAAATTGCTCTGCTAAAATATCACTTGGCATTATTCTCATGCGTAAACCTTGTAGATCAGTTAAGTTTTGGATGGGACGAATACTATTACTTAACTGTTTAAAGCCACTATCCCATACGCCCATCGAGATTAGATTGTGTTTATTTAATCTCTTCATTAATGATTGTCCAACTTCGCTTTCAACATATGTATGAACTTCTTGTGCATTTTTAAATGCATAAGGTAAATCCATGACAGACCATTCGGGTACAAACGTAGTAATTTTTGAAATGGCAGGGGCAATCATCTGAATATCTCCTCTTAAAAGAGCATTCATCTCCTCACCATCCTTGTACAGTACACCATTCGGGAAAACTTGAATTTCTACATGACCATTACTTCGTTCCTTAATAAGCTCTGCAAATTTAATTGCTGCCATTCCTTTAGGGGTGTTTTCACCAACAACATGTGAAAAGCGAATGACAATTTGTTCTTCATGACTTAATTGCTCATTGTCAGTTGGATAGGTCTGCTGTTGACAACCTATGAGGATGGTTAAAAAACATAAGTTTAAGAAAAGTACTTTTATAGGGTTACGCCACATGTTAATTCACTCCTAACTGTATAAGATGTGAACGCTTTCTATTGTATTTTATACGAATAAATATTCAATATTATGGTTATAATGAACATTTTGGTATTTATGGTATATAACAATTAGTTATATTGATAAATTGTTATAATACAAGATAATTGCTAGAGAAAAAAGAATCTGCTTACTTTTCTTTTATTAATGTGCATAGTAAAGCATCATAAACCTATGCATAATAAGAAAAATAGCAGATTCTATATGAGTTTTTATTTTTATAACTATTTATGCTTAACTATTTTATGGAATAATATTTCGTTGGTCGTCCAACTGTTCCATATTGTAGTTCAATGCTAACGGTTCCTTTAGTTGCTAAAAAATCTAAATATTTCCTAACTGTGACCCTTGCCATTCCAACATTTTGAGCCAGCTGCTCGGAGGTTATAGCTACTCGATATGTTGTTAAATAATCTAATATTTGTTTCATCGTTAAATTGTTTAAGCCTTTAGGTAATTCATTTGACTCTTGTTGTATACCTAGCCAACTATCAATATCCTCTTGATTGAAGGCTGTGCAATTAGTAAACAATTTAGAGCTATTTTTATATTGCTGTAAAGCTTTTTCAAAACGTTCGAAGCGAAAGGGCTTAATGAGATAATCGCTTGCACCAAATCGTAAAGCCTCTTGAACAGTCGGTGCATCTCGCGCAGCAGTTATCAGAATAATATCTGAGGGAATCCTTTCTGAACGGAGTTTTAAAAATAAATCCATACCGGTCATATCTGGTAAAAACATGTCTAGTAAAATTAAATCTGGTTTTTTCACTTTAATTTTTTCGTAAGCATCACGACCAGTGATAGATTCGCCTACAAGCTGAAAACCAATCATTTTATTTAAAAAACCTTTATTTATTTCAAGCACCATTGGATCATCTTCTACAATAAAAACTGAAAGTTTGCTCATTGTTCTTCTATCACCCCTACCTCAATAGTAATATTTGTACCGATATTGACCGTTGATTCAACTTGTATATTTCCGTTATTAGATTCTACAATTTGTTTAACAAGTGCAAGGCCAATACCATGTCCTTCCTTTTGTTTGGTAGTAAAACCATATTCGAAAATTCGTTGCGGTAAACCTATTATCCCCAAGCCACTATCCTGTACTTCTATATATAGATAATGCTTATCGCCAATTAACGTTAATCGTACATCTTTATACGTACATTCAAAGCATGCTTCCATCGCGTTATCAAGCAAATTTCCAATTATAGTTACCAAATCACCACTAGAAAAACCGCTCATAATATCGGCTAGCTTTGAATCATCATCAATGGTCAGTTCCACGCCGAGTTCTTTTGCTCGCGAGTACTTCCCAAGTAGTAAACCTTGAATCGAGTAATCAAGTATTTTATCATGTAAAATTTGTATAATTTCCTCTTCATCCGTAATTTCATCAATAATAAGACTCAGAGCTTCATCATTACGATCTAGTTGAATTAATCCTGCAATACTATGTAAACGGTTCATATATTCATGTTGTTGAGCTCGTAAGGAATCCACAAGCATTTTAATCCCTGTTAATTCTTCAGCTAACATATTTGCCTCTTTACGATCCGTTAACATTATAAGATATCCGGCATTTTGATCTAAAATTCGAATAGGGAAGGTGCGTACTAAATACATCTGGTCATGTATAAGTAGAGGTCTATATATTTCATGCTGCTGTAAAATGTCTTCCGCAAGCCATGTCCCATTAAATAATTCTTTGCGAGAAATACTCTGTTCAAAGAAATGAGTATATTGCCTTGCGAGGCGGTTAATAAATGATACATTACCTCTTTCGTCGGTTGCTAATATACCAATATCCATTGCCTGTATAATGCCAGATCGCTCTTCCACTAAGCGAGCGATTTCGTATGGCTCTAAATTAAATGTTTGACGCTTTAGGTGATTAGCCACCCAGACTGAACCACCTAATCCAATAGCTAGTCCCCAAAAAAGAGAAATCAATATATCAAATTGATATTCATCTAGTAGGTTGTACCATTTTGGGGTGAGTAACCCAACTGTAATAACACCAACTTGTTGTGTACCTTCTTCATTCATTATAGGAACGAATGCACGGATGGAATAGCCAAGCACTCCCTGAGCTTTTGATATGTATTCATGCTGTGAAAAAGCTTCTATTTCGTCTCCACCCTCAAAAACTGTGCCAAGTTTGCTCTCAGAAGGGTGAGAATAGCGGATTTTCTTCATATCAATAATCACGATATAATCAACATCAGTTGTTAAACGAATTCTCTCTGCAATGGGTTGAATAACTTCAAATCCATTCGGTTTCCCAACATTATTTTGTACATCTGTCAGTTGTGAAACGGTTCTCGCAATAGCAATGGCTCGTGCTCCAAATTCTTTCTCAAATGCACCCGAAAGGTTATGGATCATGATAGCACCACTTGTTGCTATAGAAAAAAGGACAATAATAAATGAAAAAATAAACATTTTTAGACGTAAAGATATATTTTTCATAGACATATAAAAGAGCGATAGCTATTAGCTTTCTTTTATACATTCATCACCCCAATTCTACAAAATAAGCATGTTTACCTTAAAACCTGCTAAAAATTCTTAGTTTATACTAAATTACCATAAATAACAAAGCTGTTGTAATACAAGATTTGTTGAAGAGTATTTTTTTTATTGTGTAGTATAACAAAACAAATGATAAATATGATTTATATTGTTGTAGTGGCGTACATATGCCAGAAAATTGCACTCTAATATATATATTTGAATAATAAAAAATATTTCACTTTCAATAAATAATTTGAAATATACATTGATTGTATTGTTGATTTTTTAAATAAAATAAAAAATATGGAAATAAAAGACGGGAATCAGCTTTTTATTCATACATATAAAAGTGAAAATCTTGTAGAAAATAGTTTCGAATTTCTCTTCTGTTCTTAAAAATTCTAGCGTAAATAAACTAAAGAAAACGTTCTTTCTGTAGATAAATAATAGAATTGATATTCTAATTAAGATTTTATTCATAAACAGTATGTGAATATATACACAAAAATAATTATTTAAGAATAATTAATATATAACGATAAAGTAGAGTAGAAAAATAATAAAATCTAGTATATGCGGATTTTTTAGTTTGTAAAACTTCATTTTTCTTAGAGGCTGTAAGATTTGTTTGGTTTTAATTTTTAAGAAAAGAATGAAAAACTTTTTGGAGAAATAATATTTTTTAGAAAAACATCTTGCATTTGAATAATTCTAAGTGGTAAATTGTTTTACATGGACGTTCATAGAATTTTCACAGGTAGCAAAAGAGGGGAGAAATGAGAATTTATGAATAAAAATAGATGGTTAATTGCATTATCTGCAATCGCTATTCACCTTTCAATCGGTGGAGCCTATGCATACAGTGTATACAAGCTACCGATTGTCACAGAAATGGGATGGAGTGAAACAAAGGTAACGATTGCCTTTACCATTATGATGGGATTAGCTGGTTTCTCAGCTGCATTATTTGGTAGTTTAGTAGAAAAAATGGGACCACGTAAATCGGCGATGGTAGCAGCTGTCTTATTTGGAGCAGGACAAGCTGGTGCTGGTGTAGCCATTTCAATGGATTCTGTTGTTATGTATTGGTTAACATATGGTGTTCTTAGTGGATTAGGAATGGGGATTGGCTATATTGCACCTGTATCAACACTTGTAAAATGGTTCCCAGACCGTCGTGGTCTAGCAACAGGTATGGCCGTACTTGGTTTTGGATCGGGTGCACTTATTACAGCACCAGTCGCAGCCAACTTAATGGAGGCAGTTGGCATTTCTACAACATACTTTATTCTAGGGGCAAGTTACTTCACGTTAATGATTTTAGGGGCTTCATATATAGCACCACCTAAGCCAGGTTATATGCCTGCTAATATGAAAGCAGCTGCCAATAATGGTAAGGACGTAGTTAAGAAAGATTTAGCTGTTATGTCAGCACGAGAAGCTGTTAAAACAAAGCACTTCTGGATGCTTTGGTCCATGCATTTAGTTAATGTAACAGCAGGGATTATGATGATTTCTGTTGCTTCACCAATGGCACAGGAAATTGTCGGTCTATCAGTAGCAGGTGCTGCCGCAATGGTAGGAATTATGGGGTTATTTAATGGTGGTGGTCGTTTAATCTGGGCCGCTGTGTCTGATTATATCGGTCGTTCTAACGTTTTCGTTATTTTCTTTACTGCACAGCTAATCACATTTATCGTTTTACCACATACAACTAACGTAATTATTTTCCAAGCACTTATCTTCTTAGTTGTTAGTTGCTATGGTGGTGGGTTCTCAAATCTACCTGCATTTGCAAGTGATTTATTTGGCACAAAGCAACTCGGTGTGATTCATGGTTATTTATTAACAACGTGGTCATTGGGTGGAGTTTTTGGACCATTGTTAGTAAGTGCAATCAAAAATGCGTATGGAAGCTATATTCCTGTATTCTATGTATTCGCAGGTTTAATCGCAGCTTCGTTGATTATTTCCTTAACGTTACGTGCAGATGTACGTAAGCAAACAGCTTTAAAAGCAGCGCAAAATGTTGGAGATGTATCTGCTACACAATAATATGAACTTTCAATTTACTATATAGGTGTCATTTCGTGGATGGCACTTATATAGTTATTTTTTGAAGTGTTTGTTATATAACAATTGTAATTTCTTTGTTTAATGTATAACAGTGCATGTCTGAAGTCAATAACATTACTGGAAATAAAGTGATTTCGTAATTAAAAGAGAAATTTTGTAACGAAATGCACGATGAGGAACAAACTATTAAAAATTGAATCTTTTCTCAAAGAACAACGTATATAAAGTAATTAGGGAGGGATCAATCATGGGGAAATTTTCTTTAGATGAATTTGTTCATAAAACACAGCAGGACGATAATGAGAATGATTATTTTGAATTGGAAACTGAACGTGTATTAGAGGTTAATCTAAACGGTGAAGTGTGGTCAAAAATGGGCGCTATGATTTCCTATACAGGTGATATTAAATTTGAACGTGAGCGCGTCTTGGAGCATGGTCTTGGCAAAATGTTTAAAAAGGCTTTAACGGGTGAAGGTACGCAATTGATGAAAGCTAGCGGAAAGGGCAGACTCTACTTAGCGGATCAAGGAAAGAAAGTAACTGTTTTTGATTTGAAAAACGACAGTATTTGTGTCAATGGCAATGATTTACTTGCCTTTGAGCCTAGCATCGAATGGGATATACGTTTGATGCGTAAAATGGCTGGCATCATGTCAGGTGGTTTATTTAATGTAACCCTTCAAGGAACAGGGAAGGTTGCGATTACAACTCATTTTGAACCACTGACATTATTAGTGAAACCAGGTGAAACAGTATATACTGATCCGCATGCTACTGTTGCATGGTCAGGCAACTTAACACCTGAATTTAAAACAGATATTAGCTTCCGTACATTTATCGGCCGAGGCAGTGGAGAATCCATCCAGATGGCGTTTTCTGGTGAGGGCTTTGTCATTATCCAACCATTTGAAGAAGTTTATATGTCTAGTGAAAGCTAAAAAAGCGTGTCCGTTGTTCCACGGACACGCTTTTTCTCCTATTATAATGCCGCATGCATTCCTGCAATACGTCCCGTTACGAGGGCTGAAGTGATGTTATAGCCGCCTGTATAGCCATGAATATCAAGAATTTCTCCACAAAAGAACAGTCCTTCTTTTTTCTTTGAGGCCATTGTTTTTGGCTCGATTTCTTTTACAGAGACACCGCCACCTGTTACAAACGCCTTATCAAGTGACTGTGTGCCACTCACTGTTAACGTGAAGTTTACTAGTAAACGTGCTAGTTGACGAATTTTCTCTTGGGATAATTCAGCGCCCGTCAATTGAACATCAATATGTGCTCGCTCACATAAGAACAAGAGCCATCGTTCAGGTGCTATGCCTTTCCAAACATTTTTCACAGCCTTTTTCGGATCTTCTTTTATTAATTTATTTAAATATTGTAGACATGTTTCTTCATTATAATGTACCAGTGTTTGAATACGCATTGTCACGGGCTCATAGCCTGTTTTCATTAATTCTTTCACAACGAATTGACTACAACGCAAAATAGCAGGACCACTTAAACCAAAATGGGTAAAGAGCATATCCATTTGATGGGTGACGAGTGTCTTGCCTTTTTTATTTAGCACGGAGACAGCAACATCACGCAATGCTAGTCCTTGTAGTTCACGTGCTTGAATAAAATCTTCTTTTGAAATAACAGGGACTTCTGTTGGGAATAAGGTAGTGATTGTATGACCCGCACGTTCAGCCCAAGGATAGCCATCACCTGTTGAGCCTGTTTGTGGAACCGCCTTGCCCCCAACAGCTACTACGACTGCTTGACTACGGACTTCGGTGCCATCAGCAAGACGTACACCCAAAATTTTATCTTCATCCATTAGAAGCTTACTGACAGCTGTGTGTAAACGAACTTCAATATGAAGACGTTGTAGCTGTCTAATCAGCGCATCAACGACATCTTGTGCGCGATTGGATACAGGGAACATTCTACCGTGGTCCTCTTCCTTTAGGGCGACACCAAGCCCTTCAAAAAATGCAATTATATCTTCATTATTATAAACGGTAAATGGACTATAGAGAAAACGGCCATTACCGGGTATATGTTTCACAATTTCTTCAACAGGCAAACGATTTGTAACATTACAGCGTCCTCCGCCAGAAATGGCCAATTTCTTGCCTAGTTTTGTGCCTTTTTCTAACAATAACACCTTCTTTTTGCGCTCTCCAGCAGCAATCGCCGCCATTAAACCAGATGGGCCACCACCAATCACGATTACATCATACATAGTTAGAAACTCACTTTCTGTTCAAATTAGGAATCTTTCCTATTATACATGAAGTCTATATAGAGAGGGACTTTCTTTGACATTGAAAATAATAGAAAAGTGTTTTATAATTCTTTATCTCTTCTTTTGGGATGAAGAGCTTATACAGTAGAATGAAACACAATATTCTTTGTTATACAATTGGATGAATGAAAGTTTTCCTTTATTAGCATTGTCAGCATGAAATGAATGTCTTTTCGTGCTATTATGGTAAAGGTTATGCACTAAATTATGAGGTGAAAAATAGAATGTGCGGATTTATAGGTTATATTAATGGAACAAATGTGATTGATCATCATCAGACGATAGAAAATATGATGAATACAATTATTCACCGCGGACCGGATAGCGGCGGTATTCATAGTGACGATAAAGTAACGTTAGGTTTCCGTCGATTAAGTATTATTGACTTATCAGACGTAGCGAATCAACCATTATATAGTGAAGACGGCAATATCGTGCTTGTATTTAATGGAGAGATTTTTAACTTCCAAGAGCTGCGTGCAGATTTAATTGAAAAAGGTCATACGTTTAAAACACAATCAGATAGTGAAGTTATTATTTATGGCTATGTAGAATATGGCGTAGATTTTGTGAAGAAACTGCGTGGGATGTTTGCCTTCTGTATTTGGGATAAAAAGAATGATTTACAGTTCATTGCGCGCGATGGCTTTGGAATCAAACCATTGTATTACTCTGAGCATACAACAGACGGTACGTTTATTTTTGGCTCTGAGATTAAATCATTTTTACCACACCCATCATTTATTAAAGAGTTAAATAAACAGGCACTTCGCCCCTATTTAACATTCCAGTATTCATCTATGGATGAAACATTCTTTAAAGGTGTCTTTAAATTACCACCAGCACACTATATGCTGATTCAAAATGGACAAAAGCAAATCGTGCAATATTGGGATAAAAAATTCCATGCAAAAGAAGCACCAATCGAAAAATATATTGAAGAAATTCGTTCAACTGTTAAAGAATCTGTAGAGGCTCATCAAATCAGTGATGTAAAAGTTGGTTCATTCTTATCGGGTGGTATTGACTCTAGTTATATTACGTCTTTATTACGCCCAGATAAATCCTTCTCAGTCGGTTTTGCGGACTATGAAGATATGTTCAATGAGACAAATCTTGCAAAAGATTTATCAGATACTTTGAATATTCAAAATGAACGTAGATACATTACCGCAGATGAGTGCTTTGAAGCGCTACCTAAAATTCAATGGCATATGGATGAACCACAATCCAATCCATCTTCAGTGCCACTTTACTTCCTTTCGGAGCTTGCTTCAAAAGATGTAACGGTTGTCTTATCAGGTGAAGGTGCTGATGAAATTTTTGGTGGGTATGCTTGGTATCAAAACTCAGGAAGAATGCAAAAATACGAAAAATTACCATTAGGTCTTCGTAAAACATTACGTGGAATGGCAGAAGCCCTACCGAAAAATCAATACACGAATTTCCTTATTAAAGGTGCTCAAACAGTAGAAGAGCGTTTTATTGGGGAAGCGGTAGTTTGGGATGAAGTGGATGCTATTAATGTTTTAAAGCCAGCTTATAAAAATGCGCCATCTGTAAAATCGATTACAAAACGTATTTATGATGAAGTACCTGGCGATGATGATGTGACAAAAATGCAGTATCTAGATCTAAATCTTTGGATGCCTGGTGATATTTTATTAAAGGCAGATAAAATGAGTATGGCACACTCAATTGAATTACGTGTACCATTTTTAGATAAAGAAGTAATGGAGTTAGCGAAAAATATTCCTTCAAGATACCGTGTGAATGATATCGATACAAAATATGTTCTACGTCAAGCTGCGCATCAGGAATTGCCAGAAGAATGGGCAAAGCGTCCGAAGCTTGGATTCCCAGTGCCAATTCGTCACTGGTTACGTGAAGAAAAGTATTACAGTATGGTAAAAGAAATGTTTACAACTGACTTTGCAAATGAATTTTTTGATACAAAACAATTAGTTGGCTATCTAGATGAGCACTACGAAGGGAAAGCAAATCGCGGTCGTTATATTTGGACAGTTTATGTATTCCTAGTATGGTACAAAAAGTTCTTTGTGGACATGGTATAAGAAATACCTAATCGGTGGGGATGTTCAATTCCTCACCGATTATTTTAAGGCCTTTTTTCATCAAGTTTCTTTATGAATGAACTTTTTGGTGTTTTTATGCGTCTCATTTCCTATAAATATGTTAAGATTACAGTTGGTTTACTTTATTGCTTTTAGAGTGACAGCGCTTGCATATCGTTTGTTTTAAAACGAAAAAGTTTTATAAGTATGCTTTGAAGTGTTACGATAATAATATTGATTTTACAATGAATGGATGGGTATGATGTCCAATTTAATGAAAGGTACTGCGATATTAACAATGGGGATGTTTTTATCGAAGGTACTCGGATTAATTTATATTTTTCCGTTTTATGCAATTGTTGGCGAGAAGAACATTGCGCTTTACCAATATGCATATATTCCCTATTCAATTATGCTGGCAATCGCCATTTCAGGTGCGCCAATAGCCGTCTCTAAATTTGTATCCAAATATAATGCAATGGGAGATTATCAATCGGGGCGCAAGCTGATGAAATCTGGCATTCTTATTATGATGATGACTGGCTTTGCAGCATTTATTGCCCTCTTTCTACTTGCTACGCCAATTGCAGGGCTAGTTATTAAGAGTGAGGAACAGGTCTTTACAGTTGAACAAATTGCTTCAGTAATACGATGGGTTAGTTTTGCCTTAATCGTAGTGCCATTTATGAGTCTATGGCGGGGCTTCTTCCAAGGCTACGACAAAATGGAGCCAACTGCCGTTTCACAATTGGTGGAACAAATTGTGCGGATTGTTGTGTTACTTGGTGGGTCGTTCCTAGTGGTGATTGTGTTTAAAGGAAAACCAGAGACAGCCATCTCCTTTGCTGTGTTTGCTGCATTTATCGGGGCAATCGGTGGATTAGGTGTTCTTTATTATTACTGGAAAAAATATCAGCCTGAATTTAACTTATTACGTAGCCAAAGTGTGACTTCCACACAGCTACCAATGTCCAATATTTATAAAGAAGTGATTACCTATTCCATCCCAATGGTGTTTGTAGGGGTGGCGAATCCGTTGTTCCAATTAGTCGACATGCTTACGTTTAATGGAGCGATGACGTCCATTGGTTTAGCAGAAGTAACAGATACTTATTTATCGATGATTAACTTTATGACACATAAAGTTGTTATCATCCCTGTTATGCTAGCGACTGGATTTTCGATGGCGCTTGTACCAACAATTACAAAATATTTTACACAGGGGGAGTATTTAGCGCTCCGCCATGCAATGGATAAAACCTATCAAATTTTAATCTTTATTACATTGCCAGCTGTGGTTGGTATTTCTCTATTAGCCAATGAAATTTATTTTATGCTTTATTCAGAAAGCGAAATGGGAGCAACCATTTTAGCGCATTATGCACCTGTTGCGATTTTATTTGCGTTATTCCAAGTCACAGCAGCCTTACTTCAAGGAATTGATTTTCAAAAGTGGATTGTTTTTAGCTTATTATCTGGAATTTTCGTAAAGCTAGCATTAAATATTCCTTTAATTCGCTGGTTAGAGGCTGATGGTGCTATAGTAGCTACAGCTATTGGCTACAGTGTTTCGATTATCATTAATATGCTTGTGTTACGAAAAACGTTGAATTATCGATCAGAAATGGTTGTGCGTCGTGTCATGCTAATTGCTTTATTGACAATGGCGATGGCCATTAGCGTGCTGATTGTGCATAAATTATTGGAATTACTAATGGGACCAGTTGATAGTAAATTCTCAGCATTACTATTCTCAATTATTTGTGCGGGTGTTGGTGCGGCTGTTTATGGCTTTTTATCATTACGCCTAGGTTTAGCCCAAAAGCTATTAGGTGAACGATTAACCCGTATTATGAGTAAACTGGGATTGAAATAGGAGTGGAACGATGCGTTTAGATAAATTACTAGCAAATATGGGGTACGGCTCTCGTAAGGAAGTGAAGCAGCTATTAAAGCAAAAAGCTGTCACAGTAGACGGTGATTATGTCAAGGATGCAGCTTTACACGTAGACCCAGAAAAGCAAATTGTATCAGTGTTTGGAGAGCGCGTTGTTTATACAGAATTTGTTTATTTTATAATGAATAAACCGCCTGGTGTTATTTCTGCCACTGAAGATTTAAGAGATGAAACAGTCATTGATTTATTAGAGCCATTACACCAGCATTTTCAACCGTTTCCTGTTGGTCGATTAGATAAAGACACAGAAGGGTTGCTCTTATTAACAAACGATGGTCAATTAGCTCATAATTTATTGTCTCCCAAAAAGCATGTGCCAAAAGTTTATTACGCACAGATTGAAGGCGTTGTGACAGAAGAAGATGCCGAGAAATTTGCAAATGGTGTTGAGCTAGATGATGGCTATGTTACAAAACCTGGAAAGCTTGTGATCTTAAAGTCTGCACAGCAATCTGAAATAGAGCTAACGATTCAAGAAGGCAAGTTTCATCAGGTAAAGCGAATGTTTGAGGCTGTAGGAAAACGTGTAACATATTTAAAGCGTATTTCCATGGGAAGCCTGAAATTAGATGAAAATCTAGCGTTAGGTGAATATCGTGAGCTCACTGCTAAAGAGCTAAACGGTCTACAAAACAATCATTAAACATATTATTCCTCGATGCCTCACATAGCATCGGGGATTTTTATATACAGTAATATGACTGTAACTGTATAATATGAAATGAGTTATTGTGATATAGTCATAGAATGTATCATATTTTGAAATATTCCCCAAAAGACGATGGTATAAAATAAGTAGAGGACAATTAAATGAAGAACCTGCGTATTAAATTATTACTATCTCTAATAGCATTTGCAGTCATACTTGTTGCTGTTATTTCATATGTGAACCGACAAATACTGGTAACAGAGATAGAAAAGCAAGTGAGCATGAATAAAATATTAATTGAAAATCATATTTTGACAGATATGCAAACTGTCGATGATGCCCATTTTTATTTTGATAATAATATTTCAGACAAAATGGAACAGGAGCTTAGACAGCTAAAAAACTATTACCATGAAAACCCTAATGTAGCTACTTGGGATTTGCAGCAAATGAAAAAGAAACATGGTATGGATATTTACATAGTGGATCAATCAAATACAGTAGTTTACACAACTTTTGCCAAAGATATTGGCTTGAATTTCTCGCTTTGCTGTCAACGTTTTTCTGCTTTATTAGATGAACGGCGCGCTAGTGGCGAATTTTTTACAGATGGACTCGATATTTCAACATCAACAGGTGAATATCGGAAATTTGGCTATCTGGCAACACATGATAAGAAATATTTGCTCGAGTTAGGTATAGACCTACTAAATGATCCTGTCTTCCAAACCTTTAATTTTGAGAAAACTGCACAGTACTTAATAGGTAAGTATATTGATTTAGTGGATGTGCAAGCTATTAATGCAGGTGGCGTTTTCTTTAATGATTCAAGATCAAAGAGAATCACTGTACAGGAGCAATCTAAGAAATTTCAAGAATACTTCGAGCTAGCAAAGAAAACAATGGAGCCAGTTGAGTATGAAAAGGCTTTAGACAATGGGTATATAGAAACACATCGTTTTCTGCCCTATGAAGCAGAGACAGTGAGAGGGGAGTCATCCAAAAGAATTGTCTATGTGAAATTTATCAATTTCACTAAAATGGAAGCTCTCCAAAAAAATACGAAACAATTTTGGATTCTACTGTCTATTGCCCTACTAACATCCTTTATTATGCTGTTAGTTATTAATAAAATTTTATCTAAAACAATACACCTAGCTACCTTCGATCCGTTAACTGGTGTCTTTAACCGTGCTACATATATTAGGAAAATTGATAATTTATTAAGAAAAAGAAAATTGAATGTGCCAGGTTTATTGTTAATTGATTTAGATAACTTTAAACAAGTAAACGATCAATTTGGTCATGTAGAAGGAGATCATATCCTCATTGAAACAGCGAAAATTTTAAAGCATGTTGTGAAACAAAGTGGCTTTGTTGTACGCTTCGGTGGGGATGAATTTGCCATTGTTTTATACGATACAACAGAGGAACAGATGCAGCACATAGCAGAGGACATTTTGACTCAAATAAGGTCAGTTAGATATGATGGCCAAGCTAGCGAGAAATGGTCTGTGTTGTCTGTGAGCATGGGCGGAGCCATTTATAATCATGCTGAGGATACAGAAATGAGCTTATTTGAACGGGCCGATAAAGCGCTTTATCAATCCAAAAATGCTGGTAAGGATCAATATTCTAGTTTTGCAGAGGTCGCTGCTGACGAGGATTATATTAGTTAAAAAACGCCCCATTCTATCGATAGCATAATTATGAACTGCTCCCCAAATG
>NZ_MDGU01000025.1:0-62945 GCF_001705465.1 Lysinibacillus sp. AR18-8 | reverse complement strand
TGTTCAGTTTTCAAGGTTCATGTTTTGCTTTATTTTAGCGTGTCACCCTGGCGACTTGTATAATACTACACCCTTATTTTTAAAAAGTCAACACTTTTTAATAAAAAACTTTATTATTTTTATTACCAAAGTAAAACTTCCTATATTAGTAACTATAAATCTATTCACAAGCTAGTTCAATATTAGACCATGAACTAGAAAATAATTTTATCATAATTTCCTACAAAAAAATAATAGATCTTTAAAAAAACAAAAAACTCGGTAAAGAAACCGAGTTTTTAAAATGGGAAAAAGAACGGGATGGCTATCATCATCACAATAAACATAACAAGCTGTAACGGAACCCCTATTCTTACGAAATCCATAAATTTATAGCCCCCCGCCGTCATTACCAGTGCATTCGTAGGGGAAGCAATTGGCGTAGCAAATGCCATACTTGCTGCAACTGCGACTGCAATCATAAATGTTGTGGGACTAACCTCCATTGCAATGGCTGCACTCATGGCAATGGGTGCAAACAATACAGCAGTTGCCGTATTACTAATAAATTGACCGAAAATAGCTGTCAAAATATAAACTCCTATGAGTACACCGTATGGTCCGAAACCACCTAAAGCATTAATAATACCATCAGATAAAATGGTCATGCCCCCTGTTTTTTCTAACGCTGTCGCCATTGGTAACATGGCAGCCACTAACACAATACTTTCAAAATTCATATTGCTATAGGCATCTTCCATGTTTCTCAAGCAGCCTGTTAAAATCATAAGTACAGCACCAATCATCACAGAAATGACAGCAGGGAAAACTTCAAATGCCATCAAAATTATCATGAATAACATAATAATCCCCGCAATTCCAGCTTTGCCTGTAGCTGCTGCCACACTTGCGTGTTCTTTCGGCTGTCCTACAACCACGACATCTTGCGTTTCTCTTGCTAACAAAAGAATTTCATCCCATGCTCCCTGTACTAATATTGCGTCCCCAAATTTTAATTTGTGAGACACCATATCCTGAAGCTTGTAACCACCCTTACGATTAATACCAATGATATTTAGATTGTATTTTTCCCGGAACCCAAGGGAACTAACCGTTTCATTGATAAAGCTCGAATTTGGGGTAAGCAATACCTCTGCAATACCCAGATGCTTCGATACCAATTCATCGGCTTCTCCTTCAACTAATCCTTGCATCTCAAGATGATAATCCTCAACAAAACGCCGAATATCCTCTATTTCTCCTTGAACATATAACTCATCCTTGGCATGAATGACACTAGTTGGTCCTGCCATTTCCTGATAAGTCATCGGTAGTAAATTAATGCCCTCCTGTGATTTCCGATGAATTTTCATCATACAAAGCATATACTTAGCTGGTAGTTTTAATTCCGCTAACGATGTTTCAATAATAGGTGACTCCTCAGGAACGGAGATTTTAAATAGACGATTATTTAAATCATATTGTTTAATAATTTTTTTCGGCGAAAGTTTATAGCCTTCATTGGTCTGTGTACGGTTTTGATCCTTTGGTAATAAAATATTTCTTACAAGTACTAAATAGGAAATGCCAGCAATCATCCCCACGATACCAATAGGAGTTACTTCAAAAAAGCCAAGTTTGTTATAGCCTCGATCAACCAATAACTGACTGACAATTAAATTGGTTGGGGACGCAATCAGTGTCATCAGACCAGAAAGACTTGCTACATAGGAGAGTGGTAGTAGAAATTTAGAAGGGCTGACTTTCATACTTATTGCTATACTTACAACGATTGGCATCATTAAGGCGACAGTACCCGTATTACTCATAAATGCACCAACCGATCCTACAATAATAAGCAGTAGCACAAATAACTTCAGCTCACTATTGCCTGACCATTTTAGTAAGAGTTGCCCCGCCATGCCTGCCAGGCCCGTACGTAAAATCCCTGCACCCACGACAAATAACCCTGCAATCATTAAAACTACAGAGTTTGAAAAACCAGCTAATGCCTCCGCGGGCGTCAAAATATCCATAATGACAAATGCTAATAGTGACACAATTGCTACAAGATCTGCTCGTATTTTATTGGTCACAAATGCGAAAATTGTTACTCCTAAAATAAGAAATGTTAATGTAAGCTGCACATTCATGAATTCCTTTCTAACATTAATCATTATTAAAAATTGACAGCAAAAAATTGTACTTCATTACTATTTTTATTATAGCTTACCCTGAGCTCTATATGATAAAATTCACCATCTTTTCAAAATTAAAATAAGTGTGGTAGTCATCCACACTTATAATGATAGCTTCACTATTTTATTTTTGGTAAAGATGATGTTCTTTAATATAGTTGTAACAAGCAGTAGGCAAGAGGTATCTCGGTTCTCCTCCCATTGCGAATTCTTCTCGAATATAGGTAGAGCTAATTTCCATCGCTAGCCCTTTATCTATAAGATGAAATCTTCCATCATCATTATTTCTTAAAATCGGAGAACGACTAATGGTTGAGAGCATATCAATGCCGTGTCGTGCCATTACAATAAATTTATTCTCCGCTACTAATGCGTCGCCCTTTTTCCATAAACCCGCACCAATATCCACTAGTAAATCAGCACCCATAATAAAATGCACCTCATCCTCTGGGTTCTTCTCTCTAAAGTATTTCATAGTGTCATATGTGTAGATATTCCAGCCTTCTTGATCCATTTCATAGGAATCTGCGATAAAACGATCGTCCTTAGCAATAGCTAACTGAAGCATATTCCAACGATGTGTATCAGCTGTTTTGATGGTTTTATCTTTGCGTTTATTTGAACAAGGCAAAAAAATAACCTTATCTAACTTACACCGATGTGCTACAGTGCTTGCTGTCCAAAGATGGACATTGGTAATAGGATCAAATGATGAACCATAAATACCTATTCTCGCCATCGTCTCTACCTCCTAGCAGTTACTTTTAAATACGTTGTGAAACCTTTTCTTTTATTGCCTGTATGCTTGCCATTTTATTGTCCCAACATACTTGACTTAAATCGACAGGATATTCTTCAGGATTCATTGTTCGTTTATACTCACACCACAATAAATGTAAGTTTTCCTGTACATATTTTTGTATTTCTTGAATAGTTGGCTCCTCATAAACAATATTTCCATTTTCTATAATACTTTCATGTAACTCTTTCGCCGTAAAATTTGTAACAAATTTACTAATATACGTATGAATAGGGTGGAACATTTTCAATCTTTCTTCTTGCTGTATGTTTTCATTATCTAACGCAATATAATCTCCTTCAGCATGACCATTCTCTGCATTAATAATACGGTAAACACGTTTACGTCCAGGTGTAGTCACTTTCTCAGGATTTGCTGAAATTTTAATGGTATCAACTAGTTCTCCACTTTCGTTTTCTATTGCAACTAATTTGTATACTCCACCAAGAGCTGCTTGATCATAGGCTGTAATCAGCTTAGTTCCGATTCCCCAAGCATCAATTTGCGCCCCTTGTGACTTTAAATGCATAATTGTATATTCATCCAAATCATTCGAAGCCATAATTTTAGTTGCAGTAAATCCTGCATCATCTAGCATTTTCCTTGCCTGTTTTGAGAGATAGGCTAAATCTCCACTGTCTAAACGGATACCAATAAAATTAATTTGATTCCCTAGCTCCTTCGCTACGCGGATAGCATTAGGAACACCAGAACGTAGTGTGTCATAAGTATCTACTAGGAAAACACAGTCTTTATGGGCTGCTGCGTATTTTTTAAACGCAGTATATTCATCTCGATAGGTTTGAATCATCGCATGGGCATGTGTTCCTGACACAGGAATACCAAATAATTTTCCTGCTCTTACATTGCTTGTTGCAGAGAATCCACCTATATAAGCAGCACGAGTTCCCCAAATAGCAGCATCAAATTCATGTGCGCGGCGGGTTCCAAATTCCATTACAACATCCTCACCCGTCACTTGTTTGATACGTGAAGCTTTTGTCGCAATCAGTGTTTGGTAATTAACGATATTTAACAACGGCGTTTCAATTAATTGAGCCTCTGCTAATGGTGCTTCAATTCGCAGGATAGGCTCGTTTGCAAAGACCAGTTCTCCCTCTCTCATCCCCTTAATTGTCCCTGTAAATTTAAGTTCTTTTAGGTATTCAAGAAATTCCTCGGGATACTTCCCCTCTTCTCGTAAATATTGAATATCGCTTTGAGAGAAACCAAAGTTATTAATAAACTCAATCACTTTTTTCAATCCAGCGAAAACTCCATAGCCATTGCCAAATGGAAGCTTTCTAAAATATAGTTCGAAAACAGCTTTACGTTGATGAACACCATCTTGCCAATAAGTTTGAACCATATTAATTTGGTATAGATCCGTGTGTAACATGAAACTATCATCTACATATTTCATATTTTCCCCTCCATTCATGTCAAATAATAGTGGCACCTAGAGTATGCTCGAAATGATTTAACGCCCACTCATGTCCAGCTTCATTAAAGGAGGCGACAGCATTTTTATGAATGACGATATCGAACCCTTTATTATAAGCATCTACTGCTGTATGAAGAACACAAATATCTGTACAAACGCCGATTAAATGCAGCTCAGCAATTCCTCTTTCACGCAATTTCAATTCTAAATCTGTTCCTGCAAAAGCAGAATAACGCGTTTTATCAATGTAATAGACGAAATCTTGGTCTTTATTTTCTTCATATAATGAGTTTAATGCACCATATAACTCTCTACCTTCTGTATGACGAATATTATGAGGTGGGAATAGCTTTGTTTCTGGATGATAAACATCTCCCTTTTCATGAACATCTATCGCAAATACTGTAAAATCCCCCCTCTTAATAAACTCCTTTGTTAAATCAACATTTGCACGTTCGAGCAATTGCCCAGGCTCTCCGCAAGTAAGAGCCCCATCCGTCGCTACGAAATCCACTGTATAATCAATATTAATTAATGCACGCTTTTTCATCATTTCATCACTCCAGTTTTTAATTAGTAATACTTAAATTACAAATTACTTTCTTTAAAATAATCAGGAAAGACGGATCTTTCCTAATGATATATAGACTCTACCATTTCGAAATCATTAAATGTATAGAGCTGGGAAGGCCGGAACGAATTTCTTTTTGTTTTCTTTGGTTTTCCTTCTTCATCCAATGCTTTTTCGATAAATGGTAATTTAGGTGCTTTTGTAAAGAATACGGAATCGTTAGAGATTCGTGGATCTTCTCCAACTGTTAGAAGTACTCGTTGCAATTCTGATAATGTAAACTCTTGTGGTAAAAAGTTTTTAGCAACAGTTGTCTGAATCATATCCCTTTTAATAAAATGCAACGCATCGGAAATGATTTTTCGGTGATCGAAAGCTAATGGAAGCGTAAATACACTTTCTATATCAAACAGTTCTACATCGTCTGCATCATCATTCGCTTGACGTTGCTCAATATATGTCTCAGGAACAATGGCATAAAATGCATTTGAAATCATCCAACCACGTGGATCTCGATCGATCTCATCATAAACACCAAAATGTTGAACATGTAAACCTTCTACATTTGTTTCTTCTTTTAATTCTCTCTTTGCTGCGATAAAGGCAGTTTCTTTTTGATTTGCATCTACAAAGCCCCCAGGAAGTGCCCATTTTCCTCCTTCAATATTGGGATTTCCTTCAGCATCCCTAGTAGCACGCTTAATTAACATAATCTTTAGCGTCATGTTTGGCGGTGCTTTTTCCTCTGTTTTCTCTGAGGTAATTGTAAAAATAGCAATATCTGCGGTATATCCATCGGGTGTTTGATATTTTGAAGAATCATAATGTGCAAGCACTTCTTCTTCGGTACGAAATTTTGTCATTGTATAACCCCTTCTATAATTACAAGGTTCATGTAATTTGTAATTCGTTAATTACTATTTATTAGAATTATAATCTTTCATCAAAGCATTTGCAACTAATTTATAAAAAAAGCATAAATAAAGCTACTCCGCCTTATTTATGCCCATTATTATTATTGATCTTTCAGCAGAATTCCGTTTTGTACAACAACTTGCCCATTTTTGATTACTGTATGTGTATGATTCATGCCGTAGAAATATTGCAGTTGCTTGTAATTAGCAACATCAAGGATAAGTACGTCAGCTTTTTTATGTGCTTCAAGGGAACCAATTTGCTCGCCTCGATTTAGGGCATATGCTGCATTAATTGTTGTTGCCGTTAATACTTCCTCCAATGTCATACCCATATGCATGCAAGCTAAATTCATAATGAAGGGTAGGCTCATTGTTGGGGATGACCCAGGGTTAAAGTCTGTGGATATCGCCACAGGTACTCCCTCGTCAATCATTAGACGCCCTCTTGCAAAAGGTGCACGTAAAAAGAATGCAGTACCTGGCAGCAATACAGCAATTGTACCCGCTTCAGCCATTTTTCGAATTCCCTTATCAGAAGCAACTAACAAATGCTCCGCAGAAATGGCCTCTACTTCCGCAGCCAGCTCGGCGCCTTGATAAGGTTCGATTTCATCCGCATGTATTTTTGGCGTTAAGCCTAGTGCTTTTCCAGCCTCTAAAATGCGTCGGGATTGTTCGGGTGTAAAGACGCCTTTTTCACAAAATACATCATTAAATTCAGCCAACTCTAGTTCTGCTACTTTTGGCAGCATCTCATTGACCACCACATCCACAAATTCATCCTCACGCCCCTTATAATCACGAGGAACTGCATGGGCTCCCATAAACGTGCTAATGACATCAATATGATGTGCAGCTTGTAATTCTTTTGCGACCTCTAGCTGTTTCTTTTCCGTTTCCCAGTCCAAGCCATACCCTGATTTTGCTTCAACTGTTGTTACACCATGCTTTAAAAATACATCTAAATGCTGCATCGTTTTTTCATATAATTCATCAAAGCTTGTTTCTCGTGTACGCTTTGTTGTAGCATGAATGCCACCGCCTGCATTCATGATTTCCATATAGGTAGAACCATTTAATCTCATATTAAACTCTTGCTCGCGTGTTCCACCATGCACCAAATGTGTATGACAATCCACTAAGCCAGGCATAACAATCTTACCAGTAGCATCAATCGTTTCTGCCTTCTTTATTAATTCTGGGAAGTCAGCTTCTAGTTGCTCATACGCTCCTACTGCTACAATACGCTCTTCTTCAATTAGAACACTGCCATATTCTATTACTGCAATTTCCTGCATTTGTTCTTTTGTACGTGGTCCTTGTACATTACTTTTCAAGGTAATTACTTCATTTGCATTTTTTATTAGAATGGTCACTTCACATCACCCTTTAACATTGGTATATGGACACCTTTGTTTTTTGCTGTATTGATAGCAATATCGTAGCCTGCATCAGCATGACGAGCAACGCCCATTCCAGGGTCTGAAACTAATACACGTGCAATTTTTTCAGCGGCAAGCTCTGATCCATCTGCTACTAAGACTTGACCTGCATGCTGTGAATAACCCATTCCTACACCACCACCATGGTGTACGCTTACCCAGCTTGCACCACTCGCAGTATTAACAAGAGCATTTAAAATTGGCCAATCCGATACCGCATCCGAACCATCTAGCATTCCTTCTGTTTCACGATTTGGTGATGCTACAGAACCTGAATCTAAGTGATCGCGACCAAAGACAATTGGTGCTGATAATTCACCATTTGCAACCATTTCATTGACCTTTAATGCAAAACGATGACGATCACCATAGCCTAACCAGCAAATGCGTGCAGGTAGCCCTTGCCATTTCACCATTTTTTGTGCCATATCAATCCAATTGACTAGACCCTCATCTTCAGCAAACATCTCTTTTGCCAGTGCATCTGTTTTATATATATCCTCAGGGTTTCCTGAAAGCGCCGCCCAACGGAATGGGCCCTTTCCTTCACAGAATAACGGACGAATATACGCTGGTACAAAGCCTGGGAAATCAAAGGCATTTGTCACACCCATTTCTTTGGCATAGGCACGAATGTTATTCCCATAATCAAATACTTCTGCGCCTGCCTCTTGGAACTCTAGCATTGTACGAACATGCTCTGCCATTGTTTCTTTTGCTTTACGCTCATATGTTCTTACATCCTCTTTGCGAAGTTTTAGCGCTTCTTCAAAGGTCATGCCATTAGGTACATAACCATTAATCGGATCATGTGCAGATGTTTGGTCTGTCACAAAATCTGGAATAATTCCACGATTCAACAACTCACGATTAACATCAGCACAGTTACCAACAAGGCCAATAGATGCTGGCTCATTTTGGTCACGTAATTTATTAACTAATGCAATTGCTTCATCTACAGTTTCTACAATATAATCACAGTAACCTTCTTTGATTTTACGTTCAATGCGAGCACGTTCAACTTCAACAACTAAGATTACAGCACCAGCCATTTTCCCTGCTAATGGCTGTGCACCACTCATACCGCCCATACCACCTGTAAGGATGAATTTACCACGTAAATCAGCAGTGCCAAATACCTTTTTGCCTGCTTCTACAAAGGACAGATAAGTTCCTTGTAAAATTCCTTGAGCACCAATATAAATCCAACTCCCAGCAGTCATTTGGCCATACATCATTAAGTCTCTTTCTTCTAATTCATAAAAGTGATCCCAATTTGCCCATGCTGGTACAAGGTTTGAGTTGGCAATCAACACTCGAGGGGAATGCTCATGTGTACGGAATACAGCTACTGGCTTTCCAGATTGGATTAATAGAGTCTCATCATTCTCTAATTCTTTCAAAGATGCAATGATTTGTTCATAGCTTTCCCAGTTACGAGCAGCCTTACCAATACCCCCATAAACTATCAGTTCATCTGGATTCTCTGCCACCTCTGGGTCAAGATTGTTCATTAACATACGCATTGCTGCTTCCTGTGTCCATCCCTTACATGTTAGTTCATTTCCACGTGGTGCACGAATATCTGTCTTAAATACCATTAAAAACACGCTCCTTTTCCTATAAAAAAATGTGAATGTTGCTGTCTAAAGCTATTAATAACTGAATATTCAGACTTGAATACATATAAATATTTTCAAAGCAGAGGCTACTCGGTGTATAACCGAGCGACGCCTTTGCTCTTTCATATCAAAATTTAAACTAATTTACACATACTCATTTACTAAATCATTACTTGATAGTAAATATTTCGCCAATGCTTCAATTTCATCGCCAATTGGTTGATCGGCTAATAATGGTGGGCAAAATTCTCGCACTTTCTTTAAGAATTTACTTGTAGTAGGAGATAATTGCTCTTCTGCCTTGTCTAAATGAATAGCCTGTGATGCACAAATCAATTCGATAGCTATAATGCGAGCAGCGTTGTGAACAATCTGACGTACTTGACGTGCCGAAGTTGTTCCCATACTTACATGATCCTCTTGGTTACCTGATGTAGGAATAGAATCCACACTCGAAGGATGTGCTAAAACTTTATTTTCTGAGACAATAGAGGCTGCTGTATATTGAGCAATCATAAGCCCACATTCAATCCCAGGGTTTGTTGCTAGAAACGGTGGCAGCCCTTCATTAAGTTGAGGGTTTACCATACGTTCTGTACGTCGTTCTGAAATATTGGCCCACTCACATACACCTATTTTCAAAAAGTCCATTGCCAAGGCTATTGGCTGTCCATGGAAATGCCCACCCGATAAAACCTCCCCGCTTTCTAAAACGATTGGATTATCAGTTGTTGCATTCATTTCAGTTTGAACACGGTCCTGTGCGTAGAAAAATGACTGCCAAGAAGCACCATGTACTTGCGGTATACAACGTAGTGAATAAGCATCCTGCATGCGAATTTCACCCTGCTTTGTCACACGTTTACTGCCATCGAGCCACTTACGAATACGCCCGCCCACTAGTTCTAACTCTGGATGTGGTCTTACTGCTAAAAGTGCTGGATCAAATGCCGAGGTAATACCCTTTAAAGCTTCCAGTGTTAAGCTAGCAGCCATATCCGCTGCAAGACCGATTCGTTCAGCTTCATTGACCGTTAATACACCTATACCCGTCATAGCTTGTGTACCGTTAACTAATGCTAGCCCCTCTTTAGCTTGAAGTCTAACAGGGGTTAATCCTGCTTGCTTTAGCGCGTCACTACCACTCATGATTTCTCCGTTAAACTCAGCCTTTCCTTCTCCCACTAACACTAATGCCAAATGTGATAAAGGCGCTAAATCACCACTTGCTCCTACTGAACCTTGTGACGGAACAATTGGATGAACACCTTTATTAATAAGATTCAACAATAGTTGGACAGTTTCCTCACGAATGCCAGAAAATCCTCTGGCCAAAGCATTGGCACGTAACACCATCATTGCACGTACAACATCTGTTGGGAATGGTTCACCAACACCGGTTGCATCTGATCGTAATAAATTTAGCTGCAATAGCTCAATGTCTTCTTCTTCAATTTTTATATTGCTGAGTTTACCAAACCCTGTATTCACACCATAAATTGTTTGGCCTTCAGCTAAACGCTTTTCGATACGCTCTCTACTTAAACGAATACGTTCCAAACTCTCTGTAGCAAGTGCAACTGTTGCTTGCCCCTTCACGATTTCCTCAATTTGTTGTCTTGTTAATGTATTGCCATCAAGCTCGATGATTGACTTCACATGACATCCCCCTATTCCCTATATGGCTATGTAAATAAATTATCTTCATTCATATTTTCGTAATTTGAAAACATCAGTCTCAAACTTTTTAAGCGTTTACATAACAAAAGTTGGCTTCTGCTGATGATCAATTACTCTATTTACATTGTACTAACTACCTTTTTCAGAATATAGAGAATTTTAATAGAGAAAACAAGACTTTTTTCAGATTACTATGTTATTTTTATTAATATAACCGTACTTTTATATGAAACTAGAATATTTTAAGAAGGGCTGATGGTATGAAGCTGTTATTAATTGATCGCGATCCAACCGACCTAGCAGGAATAAAGTGGTTTTTACATACATATTTCCCTGGAGATGTTTTTATTGAAATTTGCACAAGTATTTCAGAGGTGTCTCATAGCATTAGACAATTTGAACCTGATGCCATACTGTTAAATATCGATATATTTCCTAATAATCGCCTAGCAGCTCTTTATCGCGATATACAAAAGCTTTCTGGTGCCATTTTAGCAATGACAACTGAGCCATTATTTAAAAATGCTTTGAAGGCAATTGATTTACAAGTGGCTCATCTTTTTGTGAAGCCTATTGATTTAGAGCTATTAAAGAAAAAACTCACAACCATTTCTCTTCGCACACCACAGATTACAGAAGATGCTCAAGAGACTACAAACGATTCCTTTTATAATCAATTATTTTTAGATAATAAATCAAGTTCAATTGAGACAACATTACATTTCACAATGATTGAACCCGAGCATACTGAAACCTTCAATAAGCTTTACAATTGGCTTCAACAAACACCGATTCACTTTCATATGAAAACCTACCCTCTATCTAATAGAATCGTATGTCTTTTTCAAACAAATGATATAAGGATTGTGGAAAAAGATGTACGTACACTTATGAAGGAATGGCGTTTGATTAGTAATAGTTCTTTAAATATCGGCATATATGATGGAACACCTACAACCATTAAAACTATGTATACATTAACAAAGCGTGCACTAAATCAAAGTTTTTATGAGGGCTTTGGCCATATTTTTTATGCGAGCAAACAATATGAAACTCAGCCCTTTGATCCCTTACTGACACCAGAAGAGCAACAATTACTAATAAGTAGTTTGGAAGATGGAAACCTAGAGGCCGTTAAAACATTTTTATATCGGCTTTCTAATGAAGGCATATATTATGAGCAAGACGATTTACGCATTCATTTGACGAGTGTCTTAGCACAAATTAGACGCTTTATGCTGAAATATAAATTACATGAAAAAGCGGTTATCGAACAACACTACCGTCAGCTATTTCATTTAATCATTGAGCATCCTATATTTTATACGATACTCAATGGGATTATTTCTTTCACGCAGACATTAATTGAGTTAGCAAGGGAAGCTCGAATAGAGAAACGAGCTGATTATGTTGAACTAGCTATAGAAATAATTGATCAACAATTTAAAGATAGCGCACTGTCTCTTCCCTTTGTCGCTCATAAGCTTGGAATAAGCCCCAATTATTTAAGTACAATTTTCTCAAGAAAACAAGGCTTGCCATTTAAGCGCTATTTACAGCAAGTAAGAATTCATCATGCCACACAAATGCTGCGAGAAACAGATTTTGCTATTAGCGAAATCGCTCATTTAAACGGTTTTGATGATCCAAATTATTTCATAAAATTATTTAAGCAACAAATTGGTATTACGCCTAACCGATATAGAAAAAATTAAAAGATTAATTTTCAATTAGTTGATTTTATTTTCAATAAAGATTTTATCATGATGTCATTATCTTGATCTTAATATGACAATTATCTATAAAATTGAGATTAAATAAAATAAATTTAAGTTAAAAACTATGTATAAACCCTATGTCTAGCGCATATATTTATAGTTTATACTTAAATATAAAAATTCTTTAACGATAATTATTATAATGTACTAGCAATTCTATTTTATATTTGTTATAGTTATAGACGAAGAGTTTGACTCACATTTTTTTCAGGAGGTAAACTAATATGACAAACGCAAATGATCGTAGCCGTCGCTTTACAACAGCAGGTGGTGCTCCAGTAGTAAGTAACCATGACTCTATGTCAGCAGGTCCACGTGGCCCTCTTTTACTTCAGGATGTATGGTTAGTTGAAAAACTAGCAAATTTCAACCGTGAAGTAATTCCAGAACGTCGTATGCACGCAAAGGGCTCAGGTGCATTTGGTACTTTTACTGTAACGCATGATATTTCACAATATACTAAAGCGAAAATCTTCTCAGAGATCGGCAAGAAAACTGAAATGTTCGCACGTTTCTCTACAGTAGCGGGTGAGCGTGGTGCAGCAGATGCAGAGCGAGATATTCGTGGCTTCGCCCTTAAATTCTATACAGAAGATGGAAACTGGGATTTAGTAGGGAACAATACACCTGTATTCTTCTTCCGTGACCCGTTACACTTTACAGATTTAAACCATGTGGTAAAACGGGACCCACGTACAAATATGAAAAATGCCAACTCTAACTGGGATTTCTGGACTTCATTACCTGAAGCACTTCACCAAGTGACAATTGTTATGTCTGACCGTGGTATTCCAGCTGGTTACCGTAATATGCACGGATTTGGTTCTCATACGTATAGCTTTATCAATGCTAATAATGAACGTGTTTGGGTTAAATTCCACTTCCGTACAGAGCAAGGCATTAAGAACTTAACTGGTGTCGAGGCTAATGAGATTATTGGTCAAGACCGCGAATCTTCACAACGTGATTTATATGAAGCAATTGAAAAAGGCGATTTCCCTAAATGGAAAATGTACATTCAGGTAATGACAGAGGAACAAGCTCGTGAGCTACCATACAACCCATTTGATTTAACAAAGGTATGGTATAAAAAAGACTTCCCATTAATTCCTGTAGGTGAATTCGAGTTAAACAAAAATCCAGACAACTACTTTGCAGAAGTTGAACAAGCTGCATTCGCACCATCTAACATTGTTCCTGGCATCAGCTTCTCACCAGATAAAATGTTACAAGGTCGTATCTTTGCATATGCGGATGCCCAACGCTATCGTCTTGGTGTAAACCACTATATGCTTCCTGTCAACGCACCAAAATGTCCATTCCGTACTTTCCACCGAGATGGAGCAATGCGCTTTGATGGCAATCTTGGTTCGACATTAAGCTATGAACCAAATAGCTATGGTGAGTGGGAGCATAATTTAGACCATAAAGAGCCTGAATTACGTATTGATGGTCATGCAGGTATTCATGATTTCCGTGAAGACGATAATAATTACTTTGAACAACCAGGTAAACTATTCCGTCTATTGACTTCGGAAGAGCAGCAACGCTTATTTGAAAATACCGCGAACGATATGGCTTCTGTTGAAGAGTTCATCAAACGCCGTCACATCCTTCACTGCTATCTAGCTGACCCAGCATATGGTGAAGGTGTCGCTAAAGCGATGGGTCTTTCCTTAGAAGGTATGGACCTTACAAATCCATATGTAAAACAACCAACAAACGTTTAATATTCCACTTTATTATTGATATCCAAATCCAACTTTTACTCCATGTGAATCCACTATTCACATGGAGTTTTTTTATTAAGAAAAGGCCTATGTCTATTTTTTTGACATAAGCCTTTTCTTTCATTATTGGTAAATTTGACTGCCTGCTTTTTTAAACTCCTCAGCCTTTTCTTTCATACCTTGATGGATCGCTTCAGTCGTATTCAAATCCTTATCTTTCGCATAATTACGAATATCCTGTGAAATTCTCATGCTACAGAATTTAGGCCCACACATAGAACAAAAGTGTGCTGTTTTTGCTCCCTCTGCTGGCAGTGTCTCATCATGATATTCCACTGCACGCTCGGGATCTAGTGACAGATTGAATTGATCACGCCAACGGAACTCAAAGCGCGCTTTAGACAGTGCATCGTCTCGTTGTTGTGCACCTGGATGACCTTTTGCTAAATCAGCAGCATGTGCAGCAATTTTATAAGTGATAACGCCCACACGAACGTCCTCGCGATTCGGTAAACCAAGATGCTCTTTCGGTGTCACATAACAAAGCATCGCTGTACCAAACCAGCCAATCATGGCTGCCCCAATGGCTGATGTAATGTGGTCATAACCTGGAGCAATATCTGTTGTGAGTGGTCCTAATGTATAGAAGGGCGCTTCCTTACAAACCTCTAATTGCTTGTCCATGTTTTCTTTAATCAGATGCATTGGTACATGACCTGGTCCCTCAACCATTACCTGAACATCATGCTGCCAAGCAATCTGTGTTAGCTCGCCTAGTGTTTCAAGCTCTGCAAATTGTGCCTCATCATTGGCATCTGCAATTGAGCCTGGGCGTAAACCATCACCTAAGGAAAAAGCAACATCATAGGCTTTCATAATTTCACAGATTTCCTCAAAGTGTGTATACAGGAAATTCTCTTGATGATGATATAAACACCACTGTGCCATTATAGAGCCACCTCGAGATACAATACCTGTCACACGATTTGCTGTTAGTGGTACATAGCGTAAAAGGACACCTGCATGAATGGTGAAGTAATCTACACCCTGCTCGGCTTGTTCTATGAGAGTATCACGATAAACCTCCCACGTTAAATCCTCTGCTACACCATTTACCTTTTCTAAAGCCTGATAAATTGGCACTGTTCCCACTGGCACTGCAGCATTTCGAATAATCCATTCTCTAGTTGTATGAATATGTTTACCAGTCGATAAATCCATAATATTATCTGCGCCCCATCGAGTTGCCCAGGTCATTTTCTCAACTTCTTCTGCAATGGAAGAAGATACAGCAGAATTCCCGATATTCGCATTGATCTTTACATGAAAATTACGCCCAATAATCATTGGCTCTGCCTCAGGGTGATTAATATTAGAAGGCATTATAGCACGCCCAGCTGCAATTTCTGAACGTACAAATTCAGGATCCATATTTTCACGAATTGCTACAAACTCCATTTCAGGCGTTATAATTCCCTTTCGTGCATAGTGAAGCTGTGTCACATTTTTACCTTTTTTAGCACGCAAAGGCTTTCTCTCCAACTCAGGGAAGACATTTTCTTGAATACGCGGGTCATCAACATGACGAAAGCCATTATCCTCCGGTTTAATGGAGCGTCCCTCATATGCTTCTACATCCCCTCGCTCTTGAATCCATGCATTTCGTAAGGCAGGTAAACCTTTCGTAATATCTACTTGGTAGGCTGGATCTGTATAGGGCCCACTCGTATCATATACTCGAATAGGAGCATTTTCTTCATTTCCAAAACTGCCTGTTGTCGGACTTAATGCAATTTCTCGCATAGGTACTAGAATATCTGGGCGTGATCCTTCCACATATACTTTTTTGCTTCCTTCAAAGCTGGACATAATGGTAATATTCTTTTCACTAATTGCTGACATGAGCTACTTCTCTCCCTTAAATTTATTTTGATATAAGGACCGATTCTAGCTCACCCCAACAATCCAAAAAATAAAGGCCGAATCCAAAATAATTATTTGGATCCGGCCACGAATGTAAAGGTCTATTGATTGCATACTCTGCAATAGCTTCTTAACTTTCCCACGCTGGTATGAGCCAGATCAGGTCCAAAGGGTCAAGAAACTTCGTAGCGTTTCCCTCTCAGCCTGACTCATCAGACTCCCCTAGTTAATACTATTTAGTTTGATGCTAGTGTAGCAGATAATACTAAGAGATGGAAGTTATTTTTTATCTTACTAGGTAAATAATACTTCTGCAAAATAGATCACAATGGTTACAGTTATACAGCTTACAATGGTTGAAAATAAAACAGCTTGCGCGGCTGTTGCTGATTCTACATCATATTCCAATGCTAGACTAGAACTATTGCGGGATGTTGGAAAAGCACTAGCTATAAACAGTGATTGTGCGACGACTCCATCTAATCCCAATATATAAATAATGGCCAATGCAACAGATGGTCCAATAATTAATCGCGTAAAACAGCTGATAAAGACGGTTTTATTAAACATTGATTTCATCTCTAATTGTGATAATTGCGCACCTAAAGTAATTAGAGCCACAGCAATAAATCCATCTGCCACATGTTCTACTGGTATTTTGATAAACTGTGGAATACCGATATCAAAATAATTCATAGCGACACCTATAATCAGCGCATGAATAATAGGCATTTTAAAGAAATCCTTGATGATTGTCATACCTGACTTTGTAGAAGAAATTAAATTGTATAAACCATATGTATACGTAGTCATATTTTGAAAGATTACGAGCATGACCTGAATGGCTACTCCAATAGGTTGCGTGGCAAATATCATTTGAGCCACTGGAATACCGTAATTACCCGAGTTAATGAGCACAACACTATTTTTAAAGACAGCTGCCTCTGTTCTAGCTAAACCTAACCCTTTTGCCATAAAGTGACTGAGTATCATTTGACTACCGATAAAGAGTACAATAAATAATCCGACCTCTCCCAGTACAGTTAATTCCACATGTGTTTCATATAAATTTACAAAAACAGCTGCTGGCATAAAGCAATATGTAATAAGCTGAGACAATGCTTTTAAATTAAAGCGAAATTTCTTTTGTAGTATAGCGCCTATTACAAGTAACACTAAAATAGGTACAACAATTTGAAAGAAAATCATTCCGAGATACATCATATCAATGTCCCCCTTCCAGTGTTAATAGTAGTGTTGAATTCCTTCTAGGTCAATTTCTCCGGCTTTCACCATAAAGAAGACTGCCTCTATATTGAAGGCAGCCTTTCTTTTTAAGCAAGCTTAAATCGGTTTACAACTTCTTGTAGCTCGTTTGAAATATCGTTCATATTTTGAATAGACTCTGCTACTTTTTGTAATTCTACTTGTTGATCCATTGCAGAAGCACTTACTTGTTCCGCAGAGGCTGCTGTTTGCTCTGAAATAGCCGAAATACTTTGGATAGCCATGATTGCCTGATTTTTATGCTCTAACATGCTAGATAGTTTATTCATTAAATCACTAATAGAATTTGCAATTGAACCCGACAAATCACTGCTATCTTTAAATGCTAGTTGCGTGCTTTGTACGGACTCATTTTGAGATTGCATTAAATCTGCATTAGATGCAATCACAGCAACCGTCTGCTGAGAATTTTCAAGAATACTTTCTACTGTACTCTTAATAATTTCTGTTTCATTCTTAGATTGTTCTGCTAGCTTTCTAACTTCCTCTGCAACTACAGCAAATCCTTTACCATGTTCACCAGCACGTGCAGCCTCAATACTTGCATTTAAAGCTAGCAGATTAGTCTGCTCGGTAATGCTTTGAATCGAAGCAATAATCTGATTAATATTGGCAATATTAGAAGCTAATGATTCCATTTGCTGCTGGATACGCCCATTCATTTCATTTGTCTCCATATTACGTTCTCTTAAACTTTCAACCTCATGCAATCCTTTTTCCGTTGTTACACCTGTTTTATGAGATAGCTCATCCATTTCATTAGAAAGAGCCGTAATAGCATCAATCTGATCTGATAAATCCATCATTCGATAATTTGTTTCTTCTGTATCCTCTGATTGCTTCGAAGCTCCTTGTGCAATCTCGTTGATAGCTACAGAAACCTCCTGACTAGAAGCAACTACCTCATTAAATGCCTCATTTACCTGATTAGAAGATTGGTTCAATAACCTCGTGGAATTTAGTACAGTTTGAATCGCACTATTGGTTTTATCTAACATATTATTATAGGCCACAGCAACTGCACCAATTTCATCAGGCTTAATATATCGCTCTTCTACCTTTTGTGTTAAATCCCCTTCGGCTGCAGTTTCAATCGATGCACGTAAAAATTTAAGTGGTTTTAATTGTTTATAGATGAATAACACACTTGCAGCTGTCATCAAAACCACCATAATAATGGAAGCAATAATCGTAAATACAAATACATGATTATATGTTTCTAGAATCTTTGATTCAGCTAACACGACTTGAACAGTCCATGTTTCGTCAATACCCTCTAAAATCATTGGAGCAAAAACATTATAGGCCTTTTCCTTCAGTTGATTAGAGTCAACGTACATACTTGTTAGTTCACCATTTTCCATTGTCTTACTAATACTTGTCCAAGTAGGATCCTCTTGCATATTGCGCCCAACTAGCTCATCACCAAAACTGTTAGCTGTTAGCACACCTTTATTCGTAATAATTGCCGCATAACCGCCTTCTGGGGCATTCGATTTTGTTAAATCATTTAAAAAATCTATTGATACATCGGCAGTCAATACACCGAAAAATGTCCCGGAAGCATTGATTAATGGCACTGAAATGGTTGTCATTAATACGGATTGACCGTTTACATTATAATCATAGGGCTCTGTCAAAACTGCACGTCTCTCTTCTTTTGGTACCCAATACCATTCAGAAATACTCTTATCATCAATACCTTCGATTAGAGCCGTCGAGATATCATTTCCGTTCTTACTTAAATAAGGGATAAAACGTTTTTTAGTATCTACTAAAGCAGCTTCAGTTGGTTCTAAAATAATAGAATCTTGCTCAAAGATTGCTCCTACTCCAAGAATGTCATTATTGCTAGCTAAATTGTTTTCCATTACGTCTATGACACCCTTGGTAGACAACGTATTATTCTTCTCCATGCTTTCTATGATACGCTTTGTTGTTTGTAATGTCGTATTGGCTTTCTTAAATCTTTCACTCATAATAGCTGCAGAAGATTCAGCCGATTGTAATGTTCCATGCTCTGCGTCTTCAACACTTTGCTTTTTTATAATAATCCCCGTTATGACAGTATAGGATAAAAATAAAATAAGAAATAATCCTATTATAAGGGAAGAAAGTTTTAAGGCAATTCCTCTTGATTTTTTCATAACTAACACCCCCACTTTTATACTAATAATAATGGATGGATGATTGTATCACAATAAAATATTTAGCGAATAAAGTAGAAAATTTACAGAATTATAGAGAAAAATACCGATACTTCACCAAACATTTATTTTTCAATATAAAGGACTAATGACTTATTTGAATGGAGATTCATAGTAAAACATCCTCTTCTAATTCTAAATTATAGAAAAATATGATATATTAACTATTAAATAGAATGATTGGAGTGACTTAAATTGAAAAATAAAGCGCTATCAACATTAATGGTCACGGCTATTACAGCGACACTAGTATTACCAATGTCTACGGCAAGTGCCACAACATCTCAAATACAATCAAATTTATATGAGACACAGGTGGCAGCAGCCAAAAAGGTGATAGGTGAATCCGTAACGATCAAAAATATAACAAAAGATACTGTGATAACATCTAACGGTACATTTAGAATTCAATCTGCATTAAAGCCCCTATTCAATACATCAAATAAAACAGCATTATCCAATGCCCGAGCAACTATTGTAGTGAAAAACGGACAACTTACCGACGTTACAGCATTAATATTAAACAAAGCAGGTACCAGCAAAAAATCTGTTTATTTTGATGGAGGTAACGCACAAATCTCTGGAGACCTCACTGTTAACGCGGACTATGTAAAAGTTCAAAACGTTAGTGTGGATGGTCAGCTTATCATTACAAACAGAGTAAAAAAAGCTGTTACACTTGATGATGTAGTAGTAAGTGAAACAATTACACTAAAACCAATTGTAACGAAAAAGGTAAGTTGGCTATACGTTACTTTAATCGATATGAAATCATCAAACATCAATTTAGCCCGTACTAAAGTCAACGTATCGTCTGATCAACTTCTTTCCAAAGTAGAGGTAGTAGGCAAAGTAGAATCCTTTGGAGCAATGGCTAATATTGAAAAACTTACAATTGATGTAACAAAAGATTTCAACCTTTATGGAGAAGGTAAAATTGAGCAAATCGTTGTAAAAGGTGGAGCTAAAGTAGCTTTAGATTCAGGGCATCTAGTAAATAATGTACAGGTGAACGATAGCCGTATCTCAGTAACGCTCCCTGTCATTGATAAAAAAGAACTTAATGCACTAATTGCATCCCCGCCATATGTACAAGTATCTGTAAACGGCTATGATATATTAAATACGGATAAATGGACAACACATACAGACCGTGCAGTATTTGATTCTGCTGTAGTGACTGCAAGAGCTGTAGCGAACAATAATAGCGCCTCTCAAGAACAAGTGAAGAACGCCATCATTCAATATAAAAATGCACTGGTAGTCTACCAGGCTGCACAAAAGAATGGCACAAAGTATGGCTACGGTGATAAGGCATCACTACAGTCTTTAATTAATTCTATTCAATATGTTACAGTGTCTTGGGATGGATCGAATATTCCATATAATTCTCAATGGACTACTCAATCAGAGAAAAATGCAATTGATTCTGCTGTTTCATCTGCTCAAGCAGTCGTAAATAATTATTATGCAACTCAAGCAGATATTGCCAACGCTATCAATAATTTAAATAATGCTATTTGGACTTATAAGAATGCCTATAAACCTGGAAATAGTGGACAATATGTTGATAAAACTTATCTACAATCACTTGTAAATCATGCAAAAGATATGTACGTGATGGTTTCAGAAAATGGGATAGGTATACCATCAACTACTAATTGGACAACATACAATGAGTGGTATATTTTTAACTCAGCCGTTTCACACGCTGAATCACTTTTAGTTAATAGCAATTCGACTCAATCGGATGTGTCATATGCGGTAGATCAATTAAATAGTGCGATTTCTACCTACACGGGACAGTATAAGCCAGGTAAAAATTAGGCTGTTTGAAGTTAAAAACAGGACTCTGAAAGCTACAGAGTCCTGTTTAAAAAACTATCTAGTTAAAAGCATCTACTTGTATTATAGCATTTGCCTGCTTCCACCTACGATACCAAACCTCAATCTCCTCTCTTAGTTCCACTGCCAAGTGCTCTTGAAGCATCTTTTTTAACAGCCAGTATTGCTCCTCAACGGCAGCTGAATTACTCAGTAGCTCATAAAGCTTCATTAAAGTAAAATAGTTATCTTCTGCATCAGCGTATAGTTCTTGCACTTTTTCCTGCCAATCACTATATACAAGGTGGCTTTAATAGAGAAATAATTTTAGGAGATTTACTGAAAATGGAACGCACCACAAACTTTTCTAAAGGAACTTAATTAGCAGTATGCTTAGTTTTTCTATTTTTATTCCTACCTGAATTGATGAAGGAAAATATGCGAATTCAAACCATTGATCTGTGCTACCTATTATTATTTATTTTAGCTGCTCCGATCCGTTTTTTCTTTAATACACTGAATTCTATTATTTCCTTACATGGTGTTGATAATGAGAGAAGATGGAGGAATTGTTACTCGCCTTTAGTGATTATCTATAAATGAGCTTTGATTTTAGAATGTCGATTTAACTGTACCAATTGACTTCGAATTAAAACTTGACGTGCCTATAGAACAAATACGCTTTGGTGACAGAGTACAAATCATATGGGACGTACCCCCAAAAATAAAGCTATTTGTTCCTCCATTGTCGATACAAACTCTTGTGGAAAATGCAATTCAGCATGGCATTTTACCATTACAAGAAGGAGGCTCATTTTTTGAAATTAGGATAATATTCATTTTTAGTAACCAAAAAAGACTAGGCTTACAAAAAAGCCAAGTCTTTCTCGGTTAATTTAAGATTTAAGACATTGACAAGATTACAAATAATAGCTTACTACACTTTTCTAAACAAATCCTGAACAAGTTAAGTAATTCAATAAATCAGCCACCATACCAACATAACTTACTTGTAGATATCGCTCATAAATTTAGCAATCCCTTATTAAAAAATAAAAGAACTAGATAATAGCATATCTAGTTCTTCTTCAAATTGTACGCTATGATTCTCACAATAATCACAACAATAAAAAATTAACATAACCTCCTCAACAATTTCTAAACATTAACAAGCACCTCTTGCCACTAATATTTAATATTTTGAAAGCTGTTCTGTCACATCTTGATAAAATAAAAGTGAGAATTTGTGGCCTCCTCACACACCCGCGCTCAAACATACGGTTCATCACCACAACTGCTTGGCTTGTGTTAAGGATGCATTTGGTTTGAAGCTATCATCCTCTAAGCCCTTAATGAAACTGGCTGTACGATTTGTTTCAATAAGTCACAATGAGTATTTCACTTAGAGTCGAAAGATAGGCAAAAAAACTATCAACTATCTACCTATTCATCTAAAAATGCTTAAAAATATCCTAGGCTATGATAAAATTAAAACAACACCATATATTGGATAAACCTCTGCGAACCGAGGCCAATTTTATCTATAATAATTATGGAAATAGGAGGTTTCTCATCATATGAAAAATAAAAAAAAATTAGTATTACTGTCTTTAGTGGCAGTACCCTCCCTTCTTTACAGCGCACCAGCATCGGCTACCGAAATTTTAAAGCCAGCCTACATACTTGCTAGCTACAATGCTAACGTGGCAAATGTTGTACAACTAATTAACAACATTAACAATACAACTTCTACTTTCCAAACAAATTTAGAGGCAGCTTTGAAGGCTTACAATGCTTTAACGGAAACAGAAAAACAGTATGTTACGAACTACTCCACATTGTCAGCACATCAGCAGACAAGAATTGCTTATCGTAAGCTTGCAGCACAAATTGAAGAGAAATTGTATTCTGTGGATTCTACGTCCTCTAATTATTATCAAAATGTTATTGAAACAAAAGATTGGTATAATACCCTGAATGCAGCGCAAAAAACCTTTGTAAGTGCATCTGCGCAAAAAATTCTAACTTCCTATATCGCGCCAAATACATCTGTTGACAAGGTGGTTAATAAAATTCAATTGATTAATTCATCTCGTCTCTCGTTCCATAAAGATGTAGCCAATGCCCGAGCAGAGCTTAATGCATTACGTAGGTTTTCAAATATTTCTTTACCTGTAGGTATCGAGCAACAATTACTTGATGCAGAACAGTTGGTTGTAAAGGATAAGGCAGCAGCTAAAGAAGTTGAAAACGCTATTGCAGCTTTATCACCAAAAACATCGACAGCTCAGGATGTGCAGGCAGTCAAAACTTCTTTTGAAGCATTAACACCTGTTCAACAGCAACTCGTCCCAAATGTATGGACTTTAGTGGATTTTGTACAAGGAAAACACACACTTCCTACAAAAGATAACATCCCTAAAACACCTGTTTTAACTGATGCAGCAGCTGTCCCAGGGAAAACTACAGCTATGACAAAAAATAAAAATATCTATAAAGCCAAAATTAATGTAGCCGCATCAGAAAATGACACGGAACGTTTTATTCTAACAACAAAAGACAAAATGACCATTATCATTCCTCCACTTTATACACTTGTCAATGAAGATGAAGGGGTGATGGACATTCAAGTTACAAAAAGGGGCAATCGCATTACACTTATAGCAACATTAAACAAGGAACCAGTAACTTTTGATGCTAATATGGAAATCATTATAGAAGGCTTACCAGCCAATTCTTCCTTCAATCGCTCAAATGGTTTTGGCAAGCAAGTTCCAGCTGACTTTATCATCAGTGGAAATCGTCATATTATCCAAACTACTACTCCTGGCACGTTCCAAATCATAAGAAATTAAATTAAAGCACTAAAGAAACAATGTTGGTTTCTTTAGTGCTTTCTTTTTGAAAAATAATCTCTATTATTACAAGTTCACTTTAAAAAAGAATAGACAAAGTCAAATAATCAAACTTATCTCATCGTAAATAAAAATATAATCGATCCATAGATGTGATGTATCAATAAACATTTATGAGGTAAACCATCCATTTTTAACTTATTTAGTTGTAGCAACTAGTTGATCCACAATGAAATCTAGCTGTTTTGATAATGAATAAATGTCGTTGTAGTAACAAAAACCAAAATCCATTTCGATAAGCCTTCCTTCTTTAATGGCAGGAATGTTAGCCCAAACTGGATGATCTGTTAAATCTACCATTCCTTCATAAGATGAGCGGAACACATAATCTCCTGCATAATCTGTTAATACTTCTAATGAAACATCGATTGCCTCATTGGTGTTGTTTTTATCATCTATTTTCTTTTGAATAATATCTGGTGCTTTTATTCCTAAATACTCATAAATAGCTTGAGAACCACGTCCAAAGGTATAGCTTGTTACAACAGACATTTTTCCTTTGCCGCCTTCCATAATACTAACCGTTCTATCTGAAATACCTGCCTCTTCTAGCTTCTCTTGGCTATCCTCTACTTTTGTATAGAAATTAGCTAAAAGCTCTTTTGCTTCTTTCTCTTTCCCTAGTACTTCACCAATCTTTGTTAAACGTTCATCTAGAGAGGTTGAGAAATCGATCATGACAGTAGGTGCAATTTTCTCCATTTGATCGTAAAGTTCATTCTTACTTGGGATAATGATGACATCAGGTTTTAATTGGATTACTGCCTCGACATTTGGTTCAAACCATTCACCTAAACTTTCAACTGTTTTTAATTCTTCCTCAAATGCTGCTCCCTCTTGTATTTTAGAAGAACCCACTGGTGTCACATCAAATGCTAGTACATCACCTGTATAATACATCACCACTACTCGCTCAGGGTTAACAGGTATTTCTACGTCTCCTTTCATAGTAGAGACAGTTTTTGTTTGTGATTCGCTTACTGTTTGAGTGGTAGAGGCTTGTTTTTCCCCGCCCTGTGTACTGGTTGATGCCCCACTACTGCAAGCACTTAATAAAAGCGTCAGACATAGAAAGAGTGTTGTAAAAGCTGATAAACCTCTTTTATTCATTGGTTCATACTTCCTTTCATTATATTGATAACCATTCTCAATATAATTTTGGAAGCTCCAATCGACAATGGAGTATCTTTCAGACATTGAAGGACTATCTTTTATCAGATCACTTACTTTTTGCTTTTGACGGAATTTTGTAGGAGAAACGCCTACTCTCTTTTTGAAAAGTCTACTAAAATAATAGACATCACTATAGCCCACACCCATAGCGATATCGCGTAAGCTAGCATTCGTCTTCTCAAGCAAAATAGAAGCTTTTTCAATCCGTAGTTGAATTAAATATTCAATCGGGCTGCAACCTAATTGTTGCTTGAATTGAATGGATAAATGAGATGGACTATAGCGCAATGCCTTCGCAATGGATTCTAAGGTCAATGGCTGTGCATAATTTTGCTCTAGATAGGCTTTAATTTGACTAGAGACATTTAATTTTTGAATGTCGACACTGTCCTGATCTAGCTGCATAAAAATTTCATTTAATAATTGATAGAATAGCGATTTAACAGTAAATTTGCTGAGGCTATTGGCATTTTCCCACTTCTTATACATAAAATATATTTTTTCAAACATTGTAATAGGCGAGTTAGGAACAAGACTGTATTGATAGTTGAAAGGATTATTTGTTTGTAACGCCCTTGCTATCATTTTATTTGAGGTTAAAGGAATGGAAGCTCGATAAAATATTAAAAAATATTCAAAGCCTTTGTCTGTAGCCATTATTTGTAGTGTGGTGCCCTTTCCACCGTGAATAAGATGAAAGCCCTCTAGTGTATAGTTTATTAAATCGATTTGAACTTCCGCACCACCACCTGTGGCATAAAGAAACATATTTGCAGGCAATTTATATGATTTTCCGATTTCCTCAGGTTTGAATAGCTCATATCTTATATCGAGCACTTTGATCGTTGCGTGATTCCAAAGAAATAGAAACTCCTCTTTTGGTAGCATCCTACATCATTCCTTCCAATTCTTCACTACCTACAAGTTTATTATAATTGATAATCGTTCTCAATATAAACCTGTATAAGCATAGAAAAATCACTCAAACAATCCAATGCCTGAGTGATTTTATGGAATTTCATTTAATTTTATTTAGTATGTTGTACTAGCATTTTCAATTATTTAGCTTATTTTTTATTCGTGAGCCAGTTTGTTAATTCCTCTACCTGAGCCAACACGGCTGTTGGGTCATAATACCATGAACGCTCCTCAGGCCAAACATAAAGATGATCATTTTTTACTGCTGGCAAGCTACCCCATATTGGATCTTTCTTAAAATCTTCAACTGTACGATCATCTGAAGTCAAAATAATGTAGTCTCCTGCATAATCTGCCAGCACCTCTTCGGAAATTTCAGCCCACTGCTTTTCCATCATTTCATCTGCTACTTTAGCAGGTGGTTTGCGACCAAGTGCCTGATAGACTGGTTGCCCACCACGTCCAAAATTATCACCATATGCATAATACGTTTTGCCTGCGTCCTCCATAATAGAGAAGCTTGCATCCTTTGGAATAATCGCATCTACCTGTGCTTTGGCATCGGCAATCTTTTGATCATATTGCGTAAGCCAATCCTTAGCTTCTTGCTCTTTGCCAAGCAACTCACCGAAATAAGTAAGTTCTTCGTGCGCATCCTTTAATTCACCAAAGGGAATGACAACTGTAGGAGCAATTTTACTTAAAGCATCATAATTTTCCCCATTGCCAGTAATAATCAAATCAGGTTTGAGCGCGATAATCTTCTCAATCGACGGTTTCCCATAGTCACCGATTTCTTCTACATCTTTTAATGCATCCTTTAAATAATAGTTTTCAAGTGCCAACCCAGGAGCCCCCACAGGTTTTACATCTAATACAAGCAAACTTGCAATATACTCCTCTGCTACAATACGCTGAGGACTAGTCGGAATAACAACTTCACCATTTGTCGTCTGAACAGTTTTTGCCTCTGCTTCTTTTGTATCTTGCACTGTAGTCGGACTAGAATTTTTCTCCTTTTCTCCACAAGCCGTTAACAGAAGTAATATTAAAAGAAATAGTGGCGCTATGAATTTTCTATTTTGTGTCAGCAATTTTTTCCCTCCATACATACCAGTTGATAATCATTCTCACTAATTGTAGAAGATTGTAAAATAACTGTCTATGTATGAAAGTGATTTGTTGCTCTGTATATTTATGATGTTAATACTTCCATTAATTTTTGTAATTGCATAGCTGTAGATAATGGGTCATAGCCATAAAATAATTCATACTGATTCAAAAAGTACACCTGTTTCTTTTGAACCGCTGTAAGTGACTGCCATTTTTCCGAATGTAATACCCTCAAGAGATGCTCTTTTCCAAAATCTTTTGTAGGAAGAGCAGTGACGAATATATAATCAGCTTGAAAATAAGCAATATCTTCAATATCTACTGTTAAGTAACCTGTTTGTTCAATATTTCGTGTGACAATCGCAGCTGGTCGACTAAAGCCCAAATCTTCGTACAGTATATGACTCCCTCTTCCATGACTACTATTTAAACAATATGCTTGATGACTACCTATTTCCCAAACAATAGCAGTCCCTCTTGCTCCATGTTGTTGGTCAAGAATATCGTTACACTGAGCTATCTGTTCATCATATTGCTGGAGCCAGCTCTTACATACTTCTTGTCTATCAACGATATGGGCAATCAACCCAAATTGCTCTCGCCAGCTTAATTCTCTACATGGTAGCTCGAATATAGGAGCTACTGACAGTAATAATGGTTTTTCGTCACCACCACTGTAGTTAATAATGATATCAGGACAGGCTGCGGTGATTGCCTGATAATTTGAAGCAATATCATACTCATAGCCTTTCAGTTTATGCGTATTAGGGACAGGCTTGATACCCTCTAGAAATGGAGAGTATACACCCAACACCGGCGTAATACCAAGGGCTAGTAAGCATGCTGTATGATTGGTATTGAGTGCAAGGACACGCTTCGATTTCTGATAATAGACTGTTGGTGATACACCTACTTTTTCTTTAAATTTCCTACTTAAATAAGTTCCTTCATTGTAGCCAACTTCCTCGGCAAGCTCATCTAATTTAGGCATTGTAAACAATAGCCTTTTCTGTGATTCTCGTATTCTTAGCCATGTTAAATATTCACTATATGTATAGCCTGTGTGCTTATGAAACGTACGAGAAAAATGCTCTGGACTTACTTGTGCTTTTTTGGCCATCTGCTCTCTTGTTAATTCTTCACGGAAATGTAGATGAATATAATGAAGTACTTTATCAATCCATAGTCCTTCTTTTTTTTGATTATTTTCACGTAAAAGGCTGTATAGCACTTCTAGCATTTCACCAAATAATTTTTGTAAACGAAACGGATTATTGCTCTCAGTGTTTGCTTCTTTTTCTACTTCTTTAGCTAAGTTCATCAGTCGATAGGAGCATTGCTCAATTAAGATAGAAGCTTGCAATAAACGATCAGTTTTGTAGCCATAAACACGATATTGAATGATGATCCCTCTGCTTTCACATGTTTCTAGAAGATGAAAATCGTCAGTATTATCTAAAAGCATAACAGAATTTGTACTAAGCCTAATGTGCCTACCTTGAAGCGTACACTCTATATATCCCTCATACACTATGACCATAAATGGGTAGGTGAATTGTGTTTCTATGTCACTTAACATTTCATTTAATTTCACTATTTGTATAGGTTGATAAAAAATATGGGACAGTAGCTGATTGTCTTTGTACATTTAAACTCTATCTCCTAAACATCAAATTGATATTGATTATCATTTTCATTATAATGAAATAGAATAATAGAAATCAATTGAAATAGGAGGCTTATAGCTTTGAAAAAATTTATAAAAAAGAATGCCTTTTTAACTGGCATTTTAATTATTTCCATCCTTTTGACTGCATGCGGAACTCAATCTTCTTCTACAATAGAGAAGGCAAAGGAAGAAAACTCCAATCGAGTATTAACAGATTCAATAGCACATGAAGTGACCATTCCTAAAAATCCCCAACGCATCATAGCTCCCTATCTAGAAGATCACCTTGTAGCATTAGGTTTAAAGCCCGTTGCACAATGGTCCGTAAAGGGTGGGACTTCTATCCAAGACTATCTCCAGGATTCATTAAAGGATATTCCAACAATTGAATTCGATCTTCCCTATGAAGCTGTGACAAGCTTTAATCCAGATTTTATTGTAATCGGTTCTCCTGAACTTGCTGAAGGTGAAAAATATAAGCAATATAGCAAAATTGCACCTACGTATGTGATGGGAACGGAGGATAATAATTGGCGCAATAAACTATTAAAAATGGGCGAAATTTTTGGTCAAACAGATAAGGCAAAGGAAGTTCTAGCAAATTATGATCAATTCGCTAAAGAAGCAAAAGAAGAAATTCACAACAAAATCGGGAATCCTTCAGCCACTGTGATCTGGAATATCAAAAATTCAATCTATATGGTAAGTGACACAGCTTCTAGTGGTGTTGTTCTTTATGAAGATCTTGGGTTACAAACGCCAAGCCTGGTAAAAGAGATGTCAGCTTCTGCTGCTGGTGATTGGTCGCAAGTTTCTTTAGAAAAATTCCTTCAAATCGATGCTGACTATCTTTTTGTTATTAACAGTGATAGTGTAGGTAGCTCTGAATTGCTAAGCGATCCTCTGCTAGCTAATATACCTGCCATTAAAAATGGCCATGTTTATGAATTCGAATCAAGTTCGAGCTGGTTATATTCAGGTGCTATAGCCAATCGCCAAATTATTGAAAATGTATTGGATAGCATAGTGAAATAAAAAAAATCCCTTCAGCTTTGTTTAAAAGCTGAAGGGTATTATTGTGATCTGTATCTGATAAAGTCTCGAGGATTCAACCCATATTTCTCCTTAAAAACCGCAGCAAAATGACTCGGATTAAAATAGCCAACAGCATTCGCTATTTCCATAACATTCATTGTCCCGCTTTGTAATAAATAACATGCCTTCTCCAAACGTTGTTTTTCTGTATAGAACTTGGTTGCTTAATTGTACAAAACGCTAACAATACGACGATTAGTGTCAAAACCGCGAAAATTAGCCATGCTCCTCTCCAACCTAACTCAGAAGTTGATGAAGCAAGAAAGGTACCATCAAACCTGATAAAAGCATTCCTATCCCGGCTCCACTCATTAACAGTCCCATGACAGTACCTCGTTTCTTAGGATACAGGTTAATGGCTATCGATAGTAGTGGCGTATAGACAAGTGCACTCCCAGCACCTGCAAAGAACAGTGTGATGGCAGCCCACCAGAAATTTGCAACAAACACCAGTCCTACCCTAAAATGACACAGGCTCCCCCTACTAACAGAACATTTTTTGCACCAATGTGTGTTGTAAGTATTCCGGCACTGTTAGTAAATAACCTAAAAACAGCATTGTTCCTAAGTAACCAGATTGAGTGGTCGTGAAATTCATTCCTTCCTGCATAAACGGCAATATAACTCCATATGCCATGCGACCAAATCCCGTAGTTGTAACAATTAATAGCACTCCTGTTATGACAAACATCCAATAATTTTTCATTTTTAACCCCCTTTCATTACACGAATCTTAGTCCAATAAAAGGTCCATTCTCCACCAATGGAAGGATACTTATAAGGTAAAACGGATTTTATTTTAAGGTTACAGTTAGATTTTTGGATAAACCTTAATGGCCCTTTTTCATTTTATCCATTGTTCTAGGTCACATACTAATTTATGCTAGCCTATATCGATAATGATTATCATTTACGGAGGAAGAGACATGAAAAAATTAAAGCGACATTTGCTCATTTATAGCCTATTATTACTGGTTAGTATCCTACTGGCTGCTTGTGGTTCTACCAATGAAGAAACAAAGAAGGAAGAGACAACAACATCAGCATCAACCACTCGTGTTTATAAGGATTATTTAGGTCATGAGGTTGAAATTCCTGTAGATCCTGAGAGAGTGGTTTATCATGGAGAAGGATACGGTGATTTACTTGCATTGAATATCAAAACAGTTGGTGCTGGCTTCTCTTGGATTACAAATTACGCTTGGGAAGATCGCGTAAAAGATGTGGAGGACGTTGGTTTTCCTATTAATGTGGAAAAAACATTGTCATTAAAGCCTGATCTTATCATTATTGGTACTTCAGATGAAAAAACATATTCACAGCTTTCTAAAATCGCCCCTACTATCGTGTTTGATACTTTTGCGCCCTTAAACCAACGTTTAACAGAGCTGGGCGATATACTTAATAAAAAAGAAGAAGCAACTCAATGGATGGATGCTTATACAGAAAAAGCGGATAAAATGTGGGAGTCGCTTGTAGCTGATGACATCATTAAACCAGATGAAACGGCATCGGTTTTAACATATTATCCAGGAGATCGATTATTTGTCATGGCACGTGCTGGACTTTCTCAAGTTTTATACGATTCAAATGTGCTTAAGCCTGGCGACAACATACAAAAAATTCTTGATGATGGAACAGGCTTTGCTGAAATCTCCACAGAACTTCTTCCTGAATATGCTGGTGATCGAATTTTCATCCTCACACCAGTCGATGATGAAGCCAAACAATCGACAAAAGAAATGATGGAAAGTCCAATTTGGAAGAACCTACCGGCAGTGAAGAACGGTCATGTCTACACATTTGATATTGAAAAAAGTGATAGCGATGCCTCAACAAGAGAATGGCTGTTATCACAATTACCTACTATGTTGAAAAAATAACTAACAAGAGACATTTCATCTTTGTTGAAATGTCTCTTTACTTTTTATACAATACAGTTAATTGATAATCATTTTCATTTACTAAGGAGGTGAACAGATGGAAGACAATAAATCAGCTTCTATTAACAATGATTTACTATTTCATTTAGAAGATATTGACTGTATTTCGCAGAGCTATCCGTTTATCTCGACTTCTCATCATACGATGATACTTTTTACAAATGGCTGTGGGACATTAACGATTGATGATATACCCTATTTGGTGACCAAAGGAAAAATTTTTCTTGTTCAGCCCCATTCTATGATTGATTTATCGGATATAAATCATGGTTACCGTTTCTATAAAATTGCCTTTTCAGCCTTTCAGCTAAAACATAAGCACCCTTCCCCACATCTAGGATCTATTTTTTCTGATGAAGTGGAATATACAATTTATCCGTATACACGATTAATTCGTCTTAGCGAAGATCTGTATAATTTAAATCCTAAATTGGATTTTCTTAAACAACAAGGAGTCTTGTATGAACTCTTAAATTTATTATTTGAACATCAGCTTCATATGAACTACCAGTTGACAATGACAAAGGCGGTTGAAGAAACTATCGACTATATACATAACTATTTTCAACAGCCTTTAACAGTGAAAAAGCTAGCGGAACTCGCTCGTATAGCTCAATGGCAATATAGTACGATCTTCCAAACCTTAACTGGGAAGAAACCGCTTGATTATATTACAGATTTACGTCTTACAAATGCCAAGGAATTATTACTACAAACAAATGAGCCATTAAAAGATATTGCGCAGCAAGTGGGATTTGATGATGAATATTATTTTAATCGCCGCTTCCGACAGGTAATTGGAATTCCTCCAAAACAGTTTGCACGACAATATAAACAAAAAACTGTTGTAAAAGATTGGACAGGACACGAGGTAGCCATTCCTCGTTCACCGCATCGTGTTATTTATCATGGAGAAACGTTTGGGGATATGTTGATTTTTGATGTGCAGCCAATAGGTGGTAACAAAAACTCTATTAGTAAATCCTTCTATAAAAACCATGTTCCTTATATTCAAGATGTTGCCTTTCCAATCAATCTTGAAAAATCTTCGAAGCTGAACCCTGATTTAATTATCTTTACAAATAATGACGAGCAGCAATATCAAGCACTATCTTCTATTGCACCAACAGTTACCCTAAATTCCTGGGATTCATTGGAGGAACGCGTTCTTTTATTAGGGCAGTGGCTTAGCCAACAACAGCGTGCAGAAGATTGGCTAGAATATTTTAAAATCCAAGAAAATACTATGTGGCAGCAGCTACAAACAGTTGTAGAGCCTGGTGAAACGGCATCAGTTTTGACTTTTGATCATGGTAAACGCCTTTTTATTATGGGCTGTACAGGTCTATCCCCTGCCCTTTTTCATCCAGATGGTTTTCAGCCTCACCCACAAGTCAAAAAGCTACTTCAAGCAGGCGAAGGGTATAGAGAAATACCAATAGATCACTTACCTCAGTACGCTGGTGACCGTATCTTTATGTTGTTATCTGATAAACCCGAATCGCAAAAGGCTACGATGGAATTGATTAATAGCGATATGTGGAAAGGACTCCCTGCTGTACAAACTAACCATACTTATTTAGTGGATGCAACAAAGTGGAATTACGGAGATGCCTTTACAAGAGAGAAGTTACTCGGTGCATTACCAAAACTATTGGTTACTGCCAAGTAATTCTCAAACTTATAATAAGGGGTGACATTTATATGAAAACGGGAAGTATAACAGATACGACAACTCAAATATCATTAAAGGATATTCGAGATTATATTGCTAAAAACCATCATCAACCTCTCACGATTAAGCATCTAGCACTCATTTCGGGTCTGAGTTCCAGTTACTTTGGAGAGGCATTTAAAAAGGCATTCGGTCAAAGTGCCACAGATTATTTAACGGCGCTACGTATCGGACATGCCAAGCAATTACTGCGTGATACCGATTTATTACTTCGTGAGATTGCCAGAAAAGTAGGTTACAGTGACAAATTTTATTTTAGCCGAAAATTTAAAAAGGAAGTTGGGATTTCACCTTCTGCTTATAGTGAGATGGCTCGCCAGCGTATTTCTACTTTTTCGGTCTCCGCTACTGGAAATTTATTAGCGCTTGGTATCATACCAGTTGCGGCTCCGCTGAATGCTAAATGGAGTCCTTATTATTACAATCATTATCAAGAGAAAATTCCCGTGCATGTTAATATATTTGATACAGAATCAGAGGATAACTTCAAAAAATTAGCCTCCGCTAAGCCAGATATTCATATTTTTCAAGAGGAACCCTCCCTCTCCATGCTTAATTGGCTTCAAACTATTGGCATCAAAAGTGTCTTTATACAAGCGAAGGATTGGCGAACACAGCTGAGAGAAATAGCTGTAGCTGTTAAAAAGCAAAGCGTAGGTGAGCACTTCATTCAAACATATGAACAAAAGGTATTACAGGCGAGATTAGAAATTAATCAAGTTGCTGAAAATGATACGTTTGCTGTTCTTCGTTTATGCGGTGATCAATTATTTATGTATTGTAATAAAGGGATTCAGGATGTACTGTATACAGATTTACAGCTTCGCTCTGTCGATACTCACCAACAAACATATAATGAGCATATTACACTTGATCAGCTAGTAAATATAGACCCTGACCGTTTGCTATTTATCATTTGTCCCGATTCACCAACCCGAAATTATTGGCTTACTCTACAATACCTTGATCGTTGGAAAGAGCTCCGTGCTGTAAAAAATGGACATGTCTATGTTTTACCTTCGAATCCTTGGTTCGAATACTCAGCTATTGCTATAAACCGAATGCTAGATGAAATGTTACTTATGCTAACCGGAAAAAATCCAAATCCTTTTCCTGTCCCCGTCCATGGTAACGTATCAGACAGTGATTTATAATTCCATTTGAGAATGATTATCACTGGAAGGAGACTTTGATGAACAATGAAACAAAATTGTCCTATTCAATGTCATACAATTATAAAATCTGCCTATTTATCAGCGATGTTTTTGCTAACTATCGGCATACTTTCCGCCTGCAATACCCAATCAAGCAATAAAGTGGAACAGGTAGAAACGCAGGCATCCTCAGAAAGTGCAAAGGAGCAAAGTATTTATCCGTTAACACTAAAAGATGAGGTTGATAATGAGGTAACACTACCAGCTAAGCCTACTAAAATTTTTGCACCTGTCATGGAGGATTCATTACTAGCTCTTGGTATCAAGCCTACTATGCAATGGTCTAATGGTGTTAAGCCACAGCTTTATTTACAAGATCAGCTACAGGGTATACCAGAAATTAGCTTTGCAAGCGGTCCCCCATCAGCCGAAGCCATTATGGCAGATAAACCAGACTTAATTATTTTGCACAATTCATTTTATATGGAAAATGGCACCTATGAAAAATATGCAAAAATCGCACCAACCTATGTTTTTAATAATGCTGCAAGTGATTTAGAAGGCTCTATTAAAGTTTTAGGGCAACTACTTGATGAAACAGACAAGGCTGAGCAAGCCATACAGGATTATCAAGAAAAAGTAGATGTAGCAAAAACAAAGCTATCCTCTATAACAGAGGGTAAAAAAATTGCGTTAATTCGCTTTAATGCAAAAGGTATGTTTTTCATGACAGATGAGTATTTTAGTGGGTATGTCTTAACACATGAATTAGGATTTGAACAAAGCAGCTACGTGAAAAATGGTGCCTTCGAAGTATCATTGGAGATTCTACCTGAACTGGATGCCGATTATATTTTCCTAATCAATGATGGTAATCTTGGGGATGAATTTTTAAATGAGTTGAAGAACAGTAAAATTTGGCAAAGTACAGCAGCCTTCAAAAACAATCAAGTATTTGAGACATCCGCGGATTACTGGCTAAATGGCGGTATTCATGCTCAAGGAAAAGTGATAGAAGATGTATTGGAGTTTTTAGCGCCATGATAACAATGACAAAGAAACCTTATACATCAGAAAACTACTTTGAAGTTGCCATGACATCTCGTCAACAGCTAGATTATCGCATTTTAATTGCAAGCCCAACAGATGAACCACCAGCAGATGGTTATACTGTCATCTACGCCTTAGATGGGGACGCCCTTTTTCCAACACTTGCAGAGGCAGTGAAATTACAAACACGTAAACCAAAAGGCTATGATCCTATTCTTGTTATTGGCATCGGTTATCCCTCACAGGAACCTTTTGATATGGAGCGACGCTGTCTCGATTTTACACTACCTGTTAACAAAGAACATCTGCCACCACGTCCAGATGGAACGCCTTGGCCTCCAAACGGCAAAGCTAATGAGTTCTTAGATTTTATTGAACATGAGCTCATGCCTGCTATAGCAAAGGAGTGGCCTATCAATAAAAAGAAGCAAGCGATTGTTGGTCATTCTTTAGGCGGTCTTTTCACACTATATGCTTTATGTGCAAAACCTCACTTATTCAGTCACATTGTAGCTGGCAGTCCCTCTGTTTGGTGGGCTGACAATGCAGTACTAAAAGTAATAGACAGATGTTTTGATGATTGGAACGGTCAGCATGCTATCAATCTCTTACTCACAATAGGTGCTAACGAGTTGCCAGATATGTTAGAGGGAGCTGATCTAGCGGCTGAACGACTGAAGCATTTAAGCGACCAAAACATTCATACTAATTATGTGAAGTTTGATGAGGAGGACCATGTGAGTGTCCTGCCTGGTATGCTTGGTCGACTTCCGCGATTTTTAAATTCCTAGCTAAAAAGCCCAAGTGGTCATATCTGAACTGACCCCTTCGGGTTAGACAAAACAAAAAAGCATCTTCAATTGAATTTAGGGTAATGTATCCTAATATCTATTGGAGGTGCTTATTTTTATGGGAACGAGAGTGAGTTATCCGCAAGAAGTAAAATTAAAAGCAGTTGAAATGAAGTTACAGGGTATTCCTACAAAGGTGATATTAGCAGAATTAAATATTCGTAATGACACTCAAATAGAAACATGGACACGTTGGTATAAGAATGGTGAAATAGATCGTTTCTAACAACCTGTGGGAAAGCAATATACTTTTGGGAAAGGTCCAGATGATCTTTCAGCTATCGAACAGTTGGAGATAGAAAATAAATTTTTAAAGCAACAAATTGAAGTTTTAAAAAAGTACGCCGAATTGGAAAGGAAGTGGTTGGACAAGTAATTGTGGAGATAATTGAAAACTTAAAAGAACAAGCAACTGTTCAAGAACTATGTGCAATATTGAATGTCCCTCGATCTACGTATTATAGATGGCGTCAAGAATCCAAACGGATTCAAGGGGCGTACCAATTAGAGAAAAGCGTTGGGGAACTTTGTAAAGCAAATAAATATCGTTATGGTTATCGAAAAATCACAGCTATCTTAAGACAAGATCGGGTTGTGAACCATAAGGCTGTGCAACGTATAATGCAAAAGTATGGTTGGCAATGGTCGTGTGAAAGTTAAAAAACGTAAACAAACAGGACAACCACATTACGTGGCTAATAATCTGATGAATCGTGAATTTACATCACAAAAGTGCTTTGAGAAACTCGTTACAGATATTACCTACTTACCTTTTGGTGGGAAAACGTTATATCTATCTAGTATACTCGATTTATTTAATGGTGAAATTATTGCTTATACGATTTCTGATACTCAAAATGTAAATCTTGTGTTAGATACACTTCAGCAATTACCTGTTTTACCGCAAGGTTGTCTTTTACACAGCGATCAGGGCGCGGTTTATACTTCAGCAGCGTATCAACAAGCCAAAGAAAAGGGCATTATCATGAGCATGTCCCGTAAAGGAACGCCCGCTGATAATGCCCCAATTGAATCGTTTCATGCGACACTCAAAGCAGAAACGTTTTATCTCGACGGATTAACTCGAACTACAACGGCCATTGTAGATCAAACCTTAAGAGATTATATAAATTATTATAACAATACTCGTATTCAATTGAAATTAAACAACCAGTCTCCAATTAATTATCGGAAACTGGTTGGGTGATGCTTTTTTGAGACTGTCTCACTAATGGGGTTCAGTCCCTATCCACTTGGACTTTTTTCTAACCTAGGCCAAAGAAAAAAGGCTAAGGGTTGCCCTTAACCTCTACTATCAGCTTATTTTGTTAACATATTTGAAAATTCCCCTAGCAACATGTTACTCGTTGTCATATCATCATAATTCCATTTATCCTCAATGAAATGCACTTTATTGTTTTTCACGGCAGGTAAGGAGTTCCACAATGGCTCTTGCTTTAATTTCTCAAAAGCATTTTGTGCCTCTTTAGCAGAATAAAGTAAAACAAAGAAGGAATTACTAAAAGTTACTCTAACTTTTAAATTTTGTTGGTCTATATTCGTTATTCGTCTCAATCAAAAAATTTACTATAATTAGTTAATTCCTCTGGGTTTATGTAAAAAACACCCCTTCGATGAATTCATAGGCTACAGTACCTATTTTCAACAAGAGGTGTTCTAATTTGTCTCATATTTTAATCTATTTTTTTCGACAAATAATCGTTTCTAAAAGTTACTTATCGTCCTTGCTTACTTTGGACTTGTAATTGCATACCCAGGAGTAACCGGTGAAATATTTCCATATTGATCTCTAAGAACAGTGTAAATCATATCACCTTCCACAAAACTATATGGAATGCCTGGACGCACAGATAAAGTTTCTTCAATTCGAGAAGTATTACTTGTAACTTTTCCATTACCAGTTATTAAATTTGAATCTCCTGGATTTATTATTTCTTCTGCTTTATCAGGAGCTTTACCATTTGTTACTACATAATAATATTCAACATACTGACGTTCTTGATTTAATTTAATACGTATAAATAAATCTTTACTATAAGGTGTTCCGTTGTTTGTAACTAAGTTACCTTTTGCATTGCTTAATACTGCCGTTTCAACTGTTGGTGATAAATTAACATAAACATACTCACCAATATCATCAGCATCAAATGTATTCTTAGCCTTTAAAGAATCTAATACATTTGGTTTCATGTTAATACTAAATGTTTTATCCACATTTGTTGGAGGTGTTCCCGTGAATTTGATGACTAACCTACTCTTTTCTGTTGTCTTTGTTCCCTGTGTGTAGCTAACAAACTTGTAATCACTCAAATTTGCTCCTGTCATAACTAATAAACTATCAAGCGAGTCACCTTCGTTTAGGGTAATTGTTGATTTCTCATCTAATCCTCGCATTATGGCTTCACTAAATGTTATTTCAAATTCATTTTTATCTCTTACAATTACATCTTCAACTTTTGGTTTAGTTCCATCAGAATAAAATTCAGCCTTTTCTAATTCCGTTGTATTTCCTGCTAAATCTCTGGCTACATAGTAAAGCACATAGTCTTTATGAGCCTCAGGAACAGCAAATACTTCAGTTGTTTGCGGACCTTCCTTTAATTCGAGTGTTTTACTTGAATTTTTTACTTCTTCTAATGTTGGTGGTTGTTCATCTTTACGTTTTAATATATAACGAATTTGACCAGCCTCATTAGAATTAATATCTAGTTTTGCTGTAGCATCACCTTCTTGAGGCTTTACAATACCATTCATAATTTCTGGCGCAGTTCTATCTTTAACAAGTTCAATTGTCTGTATTTTTTCTGTCAAGTTCCCAGAACGATCAGCCATAAAAATGTAAATACTCCAAGAATGGAACTTTGTTAAATTATTGGGTATTGGAATATTTAACTGACTGTCTCCTATCTCAATGGCTCTTGAACCTCCATATAAATTTAGTGGTACGTCCTGTAATGTTAATTCATTATTTGTACCACTTGGCAGTAACGCATTCAATTTTTTATCCATTATATCTCGCATAGATAAATCTGAGACTCTATTATTTGTAGGTAAAATAACATAATAATATGTCCCAGCCTTAGATGCATTAACGTTTAAAAGACCATGATCATATTGATCGTTTGTTTCAACACTTTTAATTGTTAATAAAGGCGATCGTGTATCCTCATGTGTGTAAACAGCAAAATTCCGCGGTTTTTCATGAGTTCTACTATTTTCAAATTCATTACCTGCAAGGTCATATAATGTAGGTTCTATAGTGACACGAATCGTATCATTATTAATAAGTCCTGTTGCTGACGGTATTGTTAGCGTTACCTTTGTATCATTTTCCTTATAGTCTACCTTAGATGGATTTATTTCTTTTTGTCCTGAAATACTCATAATCCCAGTACCACTTAAAACATAATTTTTCACATTTTTTGCAGCTTCTTCGTCAAGTGGTTCACTAAAATGGACAGTAATTTCATTTAATCCTGTCAGTTCTAGTCGTTGTTTTTCAATAGGGATAAATGGTGCAATATCATCCAGTTCCTCTGTTGTAAAGTCAGTCCATACAGCAGGATCAATTGAGAAGTTACCTGACTCATCCTTCATAACAACGTAAAGTTGATATTTTGTTTTAGCCTCCAAGCCTTTTAATATATCTTCTATCCCTAGGTTACCAGCTATTGCTTTACCCTTAACTGTTGTTGGGTCAGCAATGATATCTGCTGTTGTTGGGGCAGGAGCTGATGTTTCCTTACGTACATAATAATAATAGTCCCCAGGCTCAGTAGCTTTAAATGTGAATTTAGCACGTGTGCCTCCATGTAAAGCTGTCACATTTAGTTTTTCTACTCTTGGCGGAGTTCCATCTTTCATTTGGAACTCTTGAGAAACTATGTCCGATGCATTTTTCGAGCCATCCACAACCATAATGTAGATAACATATTCTTTTTTCTCACCTAAATTAGAAACCTTAATTGAGTTTGTTCCTTTGATGGCTGCCGCAGTTCCATGTGCTACGTTCTTATTTGAGAGACGGTTAACCATTTCACTTTTATTTGGTACCTCTGCGCCCTTTTCACGCACAATATAATAGTACGTACCGACTTCATCAGAAGTGAAATCTGCTTGAATTTCGCTGCCATTTAGGACTTTTACATTCGTAATACTAATGATTGGTTTTGTTTTATCATCAGGATTTTGATTCTCATTTTCCTCTTTATCAATTGGTTTGCCATCTGGATCAGTAATATTGCCTATATTATCTTTATCATCGAGGAAATCGTCGAAGATATTATTTGGTGATCCATCCTTAGGTAAGATGACCTTATCAATATACGTATAATCTCCAATATCAATTTTGCCATATGAATTATCAACAAATAATGTGCCAATTCGTCCATCAATATACAGCTCTAGATCTGTGTAGCTATTGTAATTGATCCAATCGATATTTCCTGAAACATAAATTGTAAGCTTTGTTTCAGTATTTAAATTTAACGTGCCAATATTGCCTTGAATTTCAAACTCTCGGACATTCCCAATGATGTCTACACGTGGTAGTTTTGTATTTGTTTCAATTTTTGTACCAGTTTGAGAAACTACTAGCCGAGAAACACTGCTGTTATAGAATTCTAAATACTTCTCAACATTTTTCATTTCCTCTTTTTCTTTAGACCAGTTAACAAAAGGCTTGTCATTTTCAGTATTTGGTTTTGTCCAATTTTGAAGATCGTTCGAATTGTTATTTGACGAATCATCGCCTTTATTGTTATCTGGGTTTGACCAATTAATAAATGAAATATTGTTACTTGCCACACGACCAAGAGCTAATGGTTGATTGTAAGTAGCCCCTAAATGCAATGGTGGGCGAACGGTTTCGTTGACAAACATTGTCCCTGTCAGCGTCATATTCGAGAATTCTATATAATTACCATTTACTACAATCGTTGCACCAAAAGAACCGTAATTTCCATCAAAATCTAGAGAACGTGTGCTTGTCCCACTTGCATTAAGGGTCAATTTTGAAATGGAGCGAATTCCCTTACTCGATAAATCTCCCTCAATGAATGCACCTTTTAACACCGGAGCATTATATTCGTTAAAAATATGAGCAAGACTCTCTGGAATTGTATATGACTGGCCATTTATATAAACTGCGTCATCATCCACATTTGTGATTTTGTAAGATGTTTCATTATTTTTCTTCTCTTGTGAACCCACTACAAACGAAGCAAACTGTCCGCGAGTAACAGGATCAAATGGAGAAAATGTAACAGGAGTTGTGCCCTTTGTAATATTCAAATCGATTAAAGTTTGAATATAGATGGCATTGTTTGTTTTGCTATTCACATCTTTGAAAATATTATTGTATGTAGGGGATACCTCTAGATGGAATCCAACTACAACCATTTTGGCTAGTTCCCCTCTAGTCAACACTTCATTCGGCATAAACATGCCATTTGAATAGCCCGACATAATACCTGCATTTTGCAATGCCGCTACGTATTTATAATATTGATTGCCCTTTGGAACATCCTTATAGTAAGGATCTTGGATATTTTTTGTATCCAATTTTAACGCAGTTGCCAGCATTTTCGCTGCCTCTCCACGAGTTACACTGACATCAGGACGGAAAGTATTATCCGCAAAACCGCTCATTACGCCCTGAGAATATAGTTTTAATATTTCATTATAATTATCCGAGTATTGGTTAATATCCGTAAAGGGAGAAGTAGCCGCTGCTGCTTTTGGTGGTGATACTACTGCAGCAATCCCACTTGAAGCAAATACTGTTGCAATCAAGGCTTTATTTACTTTTTGGATTTTAGATTTATCCATTCCACTCTTCCTTTCGTTTATGTATTTTGATACGTACAAATATCATTTGCTCATATCCTTTATATCGACCAAAGACTAGTGAACCTTCATAGATAAATCTAAAATAGTAGGGTAAATTTCTTCTAGAGTTAGAGACTAAAATACGATTTCTTTACTATGCAAGTCCATAAGCTTTCCATCACTGAATATTTAAAAATTCATAGTTTGCAATACATAAAAAAGAAGCCAGTAAAGTTACATTCATAATTGGCTTCTCTTTATTAGATATTAATTTTGGACTTTTAAAAGTTCGGTTAGTTTAATAACACTAAATTATTTCATTTTTATAAATTACCTTGTTTACATCATGCCTAACAGTTTTATGACCTGCTTTTATACCTTTACCAATAGCAATCAGCATAACATCAAGATACCTATCAGAAATATTTAAGATCTCTTTCAATTTCTTAGAATCGTAGCCTGACATCGTAATTGTGTCAAAACCAGCTTCATTCGCTAACAAAACCAAGGACATTGAGGCAAGACTTACATCTCTAGTTAATTCTAACTTTAGATCTTCTTTTGTCTTACCTTCATAATAATTTATTGCAGCATTCGCAAGATAGTCTCTTAATGATTCATCAAAATAACCTGCCTGGTACCCCTCCTCATGAATTTTAATAATATTACCTTTGTTAAATGCCTGATAGTCGCCCAACATGACGATTAACGTTGAAGCTTCTACTATTTGCTGTTGATTAAAAGCTATAGGTAGTAATAAATTTCTTAATTTCGCATCCTCGATTATTAAGTATCGTGTTGCTTGAATATTATTTCCGTTAGGCGACTTACTTGCACTTTCAACTAAGGCAGTCAATGTTTCTGAACTAATTTTATAATTTGAATCATAATATCTAACTGAACGTCTTTTTTCTAAAGTATCTTTTACACTCATTATGAACAACTCCTAAGTTTTTATTGTATTGCGCCTCTAATTATAGTAAGCAATAATAAATAAGAAAATAACGCACAAAAAAGTGGTATAGCCACTTTTTTGTGCCTATTTAGGAGAGGAAGCCCATGGTGAACTATAATACAGGAATCAATATTTTTATGGATATTGCAGGTGGCAAATGGAAATGTTTAATACTATTTTTCTTGAGTCAACAATCAGTAAGGACGAAAGAGTTTTATGAATTAATACCCGGAATTACGCAAAAAGTTCTAACCGATCAATTGAAACAGTTAGAAAGAGACGGGCTTGTTCGAAGAGAAATATTTAAAGAAGTACCACCAAAAGTAGAATATAGTTTAACAGATTTAGGAGAGTCATTTATCCCCGTTTTAAATACAATGTGTACATGGGGAAATGATTATGCACGTTTAAAGGGGATTGCCAAGGAGCAACAAATTTGTTGTCATCAAAAAGAAAGCTAAGTTTTCCTTAAAGGCTCCTTGTACTAATCACCTTTCTATAATTCGTATCAAAACTACAGCTTGTTACTCTGTTAGAATATTCCACAAAATGCTAAAAAGCCAAGGAGCATCGGTGCTCGCTTGGCTTTTGACGATATATAGGCATACATCTAGTCGTACTTGGGGTGTCATAAGGGAAAGGGGGATAACCTTACGTCTTGTCAAGTCGATCAAGAGATGTGGCCCGAGTTACATATCATTTGAACATAATTTAAAAGTCATGTGGCTGATGACTTATATACAGCTTGCCCAAATGATGTTTGCATTAATCATTACCCCAAAAATTAGGGTTGTAAGCTCTTTTGTTATATTTTTTTATTCCTTTTTTGAGACTCCAACTTTTACCTGATTTCGCCCTTCTTGTTTCGCAAGGTAAAGTGCGTCATCAGCCGCTTCAATTAGCGCTTCAGTTGTATGTGCCATTGCTGGATAGGCAGCTATTCCTGCAGATAATGTTATTGGTCTACCACATGGACTGACCGTATCGGCCAAAGTTTTTCGTAATTGTTCTGCGACTAGTGTGGCTTCCTCTATCGTCGTGTTCGGCAGAAGTATGACAAATTCCTCGCCACCGTAACGGCAACATACATCGCCTTCCCTAGCTACTGATTCCATTTGTCTAGCCAAAAATTGTAAAACTTTATCACCTACTGCATGTCCATATGTATCATTCACACTTTTAAAGTGGTCTAAATCTAACAAAATAATGGCATGTGGTACCTTACTTGCTAACCATTCAGCAAGCATTGAATCCATTGTACGTCGGTTCGTAATCCCTGTCAGTGGATCAACAGTAGATTGATCTTTGAAAAAGGAGACCTGTCCATGTAGAAACGATAAACTTCGAACCAATGCATTCTTCAAAGAATAGGCTTCAAAGTACCATCCACTAACAGATTTTAAACCTTCTACATTTTTCTTATCTAAACTTTCTTCTGTTAATGATGCTAATTGTTGTAAGGGATTCGCAATACGTGCTGCAGCCCAAAGTACAATGATAATCGAAACAAACATAAGAGGGACAGATTTTATAATGACCTCCTGTACACGATCAAATGAAGGGGCTAATGCTACTTCTAAAGGTTTCTGCGCAACAACTCCCCACCCTGTCGATGGCACTGCACTATAGCCAGCTAGCATTTTCACTCCTTTTGTATTCTCAACCAGTTGGGCACCATCCTTGCCAGATGTAACAGCTTGAACGACTTTATTTTTCGTTACAATGTCATTAATACGACTTGGATCTTGATGATAGATAACTCGTCCTTCTGAATCAACTACATATACGTAAGAACCATCCTTACTATAATGTTCTCCCAACAAGGTTTTAAAGGCATTAGGTTCTTTTAAATAAATAGTGCCAGCAATCATTCCTAGATATTCATTGGACTCCGAGAAAATAGGATGTGATATAAAAATGATGAGCCGCCCTGTCATCGCCTCATATGGCTTAGAAATAATGGGTGTCTTTTTGGCTAATGCCTCTTTAGCGCCAATGGATGTTAAAATCTGTCCTTTAATTTCTATAGAGGGCGGAGAGACAGATAAAACAAGTCCCTTTGCATTTGTTATAACCACCGAATTGAACATTTGATTTTGCAATCTCAAACGCTCTGTTTCCTGATTCAATACTTGTTCATCATCCATTTTCGTTCTGACCTGCTCCGCACTATATCCTAAGATTTGAAAAGCTTCATGTAGATAGGAATCAGCAGTTGATGCTAATTTTTGAGCATAAACTCTATTCGTTTCTAGCGCATTTTCCTTAATGGAATCAATGTTCATCCTATAGCCGCCCCAAACACTACCTATGCTTGTTAAAAAGAATGCTGCCATTGCTACGCCCATTATAAGATGCTTTAACTTTAATCGGTGCGATTTCATTTTTCCCCTCCTATTTATGATTTTTTATATGTATATTTTGAGATTCTTAAACAATTAGTGCCTATTATAAGCAAAGACTCCTATAGGTAAAAGTAACATGTATTAATTGTGTAAGAAGAATCCAACACACCTCTAGGATTGTATCAATAAACGAGATCGTATCATATAGAATCTAGCAAACAAAATTCCAACATTTTAGTTACTTAGATTAAAAATTCCAACAGCTGACGCTAATTATCTGAAATTTGATAAAAAATCTAAATTCTAAATTTTTTTACTTTTATTGTTATTCTGACATATAAAAGTTGAAGCGTTTATTTTATAATAAAAATTAGCATAGGCAAGTTAAGATTCAATCTGTTATAATACTCATTAAAATACAATAAACTGTAATAATACAGTATATAGAATACGCTTTTCACACAATGGGGATTATGAGAAAAGCGCTACTCGCCATCATCATACAGATGGTTGTGTAGCCTACACAAAAAGGGGTTGGAAGATTTGGGTATTTTAAAGGGGTTAAAAATTCTCGATTTTTCTGCATTACTACCAGGACCAATGGCGACAATGATATTTGCTGATTTAGGAGCAGATGTTATCCACGTTGAATCTTCAAAGCGGGTTGATTTAACGCGAATTATGCCTCCCTATGACGAAGATCATGAGGCATATATCCATCAACATTTAAATCGATCAAAAAAGTCTATAACGCTAAATTTAAAATCACCAGAAGCTATCGACATTGTTAAATCACTTGTACAGGAATATGACGTTATTATCGAAGGGTTTCGACCTGGTGTAATGCATCGACTTGGCATCGGCTATGAAGCGCTTAAAGAAATAAATCCTAAGGTTATTTATTGTGCGATAACTGGCTACGGACAAACAGGGCCATATAGTAATCGACCAGGACATGATAATAACTATCTATCATTAGCAGGCTTACTCGACTATTCACGCCATAAGGATAAAAAACCTGTTTCCATGGGCGTCCAACTAGCTGACATAGCTGGAGGGACAATGCATGCAGCAATAGGCGTACTGGCTGCTGCCCTCCATCGTGAAAAAACAGGAGAAGGACAGTTCATCGATATTAGTATGACAGATGCTGTCTTTTCACTTAATGCTATGTATGGTGCAGCATTTATTGGAGGTGGACGTGTCCCACAGCCAGAGCAAGAAATTTTAAATGGAGGCAGTTACTATGATTTTTACAAAACAAAGGATGGGCGTTTTTTTTCTGTCGGTAGTTTAGAGCCTCAATTTCGCAAATTACTCTGTGAAGCACTCGATATTCCTGAGTTGATCGATAATACCTTCAATGACTCCTACTACACGCAAATTCGTTTTAAAGAGGCTGTTCACGACGCCTTCTTGTCCAAAACATATGAGGAATGGCTTGAAGTGTTTAACGAGGATTTCGAAGGTTGTGTAGAGCCAGTTCTAACATTTCCAGAAGCATGTGAGCATCCACAGCTAAAGGCACGAGAAATGATTGTGACTATTCCCAAAAGCGATGGCACTATGCAAAAACAAATTGCCTCTCCGTTTAAATTTGATGGTACGCAGCCTGAATACAAGCATGTTGGTGCTAAATTAGGCGAGCATAATGAGGAAGTTTTACTATCTCTAGGCTTTGATGCTGAACAAATTGAGGCTTTGAAGGAAAAAGGCGTTTTAGAGTAAAAAAAGGTGTCTAATACATCACAGTATTAGACACCTTTTTTATACATATGCACTAATAAACATACGCAGGTTTTCAAAATGATCATCTATTAGTAGATATTTTTTGTAAATCTCCATTAACTTTTCAAAAAGCTCGTACTGCTCAGTTACAAACAAAACTCTTAAAATATTTAACATATGCAGGGATGCACTTTGTGCGACAACATAGTATGGTGCATTTGGTTGACGATAATTGCGTCGCCACTCTTCCACAGACAAACCAATATGTTGTAGAGAGTTATTCACATGAAGTGCTATATCCTGTTGAACATATGCCTCAATTGCAATAAGTTGTTCACTACTAAAATTTTTGTGTACTAATGAAGAATTGATTTTTTTATTCGATGCTAAAACATGCTCTTTTAATAAAAGTAAGCCATCCTCATAACGTGCCATTTTTACATAGTGCTCTAGTAGAATGGCATATAAATTTTCTAAATAATTTAGCTGATAATTTTTAATAATGGCAGGTGGTGTTGGTTTACGATTTGGTAATAGCTCTTTATACTCCAGTAATATTTCAATGGCATAATTATTTATTCGCTCATCCTCTAATAAATATTCACCATAATATATAACCTTTTCACTCTGCTGTTCTCTATTTGCTATATGAAATAAAATATAGGCAATTAACACTTTTTCCTTCTCTGATAGTGCATACATTGAGTAGCGCCATTCAGCTTCAAATGAGGTAATAAGCGCTTTGACACTTTTAAAATCACCTTCTGATAAGCGATAATGAGTAACAATTTGATAAAGACGTAATTGTTTCTTTGCCAAACAGCTAGCATTATGCTTATCCACATGAGTTATACACTTATCCAGTATCGTTTTATAGTTATTCACAAAGTTATCCACATGTTCACAATTTTCTCTCACAGAATGCTCGAAATGTCCCATTATTTCATAAAGAAATGTGAATTGCTCTAAAGGTTTGTGGATAAGCAGTGAATAAACTTTTTTTGTGAAAAGCCAATGCCAAAAAGATGCATGCTCTTTATACATCATATGCACTAAATATTCATCTTGAAATTTATATAAAATAATTGATTGTAGCTCATTAACTGGCATAGCTATTTGCATTCGTTTCCCAAAGACTAACCAAATTAATCGTTCTAAGTCTATTGTATGTTGTGCAAAAAGCTGCTCAAAAAAAGTATCTTTACCTTTTTGTGTATAGAAAAAAGCACTGAGACGCTCATTCACAAATTTTGAATCTAAACCATATTTGTCAAAATATATTTGCATTTCTGTTGATACATGACCCCAATATTTACGTGCTGTGGAAAAGGCAATATTCTTAGCCGTTTCTTCGTTTACTAAAAATAGATTGGGTGAAAGCGAAGTACCAAGTATTTTTGGATCTTCTCGCAGATTTGACTCTGCCTCCAGCCAAGTTGCTAGTATATTTTCAGCACCCTTTTTACTTCTTTGTTTATAAGCCATGAATAATTGCTCATCACAGTCCAACAGCATAAAAATGGATCCTCCCATCAATTTCTACCAACAAAGATCTTCCCCTATCATTCAAATACATGATTTTTACACTCTTTCTTCAATATAACAAATCTTAACTAACATATGCTAAAAAAATATGGGTATGCATAGCAAAAACGTTAACAATATAAAAAACCACCTATATAAGTGAACACACTTTATAGATGGATATCATCTTTACCAAAACAACGGATATTTTCTTTTTTCTCGTAAATTATTGATCAACAAACCGAAAAATACAATTATGACTGCTCCAATTAATACAGGGGTTAGTAAATAACTCCAACCATAACCTCCTAAAATAATAATTATAGGATTGGCGCCTGCTGGAGGATGTATGACACCTAAAAAGGCCATAAAAAATATAGTTAATCCGACACCAAGACTAATAGACAATATATTGGAGCCTAGTAATGAATACATGGACAACCCGATAAATGCCGAAATAAAATGACCTCCAATTATATTTCGAGGCTGGGACAAAGGTGCATTCCAGACGACAAATACAAGAACGCAGCTACCGCCTAATGATGCCATTAACCAAGGTGAATTGGTAATGTTAGTTAACCATAGCAACACAAAAATGCATATTAATCCTCCTATTGCTCCAGTAAAGGCATCAGCAAAATTTGTTCGAGATGGAGCATGACCTCCTCCTCTCATTTTTAATATAAAAGGTTTTATACTATTCTTTTTCTCTATTTTGTTTTCCACACCTATAATTTCTGTCATTAGACACCAACTTTTCTCTTCTATACTCATCTGTTTTATATAAGGTCCTGTTATTCATTTTTAAACTTTAACTATTATATCAACACAACAATAGATTTCAATCCAAACTTCAAATTTCAGACAAACATTTACTTATCTGACTTGTAGCTCATACAAAAAAGCAAACTTTTAAAAGTTTGCTTTTTCAAGAAATCATTATTAGTCATATTGTTTTTTAATAGTTTTATATATTCTTACCTTTTTCAATACAGTTTTAGGTACTTGGAAAGTGGCTGTGACAACCCCTGGATGGCGTCCGATTTCAATGGAACCTGTGATAGTTGCTCTATTTAAAACCTCTGGTTCGCTCATCTCAAATAGCTTCGCAGCTCGACTAATCGCGTTATCAGTCGCCTCATTTAACGTTTTACCAGAACCAATTACCGACACTGGGAATGCATCCTCTACCTGTTTAACACCAAACTCCTCCGCTAGCTCACGTGCGCGACGTTTTTCTTCCTTGGTAAAGGGCTTTGCTGTATAAGGTAAGTCTTCTACATTTGGTAGTAAAATTGGGCCTTCCAAAGCTACTTTCTTCAATACCTTAACTTGAAGCTGCACAATACCCGCTACATCGGTTGTATGTCCTGCAATCTCGCCGTCCCCTTGCATAGCATGCATGTCTCCAATATATACACCACCGCCTGGTACCTTGACTGGACAAATAATAGTCGCACCTTCTCGTACTCGGCTGATATCCATATGTCCATCGGTACGATGTAAATCCAATTCTTCTTGAGTAAAAGCATATTCATGTGGTGCTCCAATTAAAAATGAACCAAAGTCACCTGCATTATGTGAATCAGGCATCGCTTTAGAAGGGGTTGTCCCAAGCTGACCTAAAAATGGTCGCATTCTCGCCAATACACCTACTAAGTCGCTTGGAGCCAATGCAACAACAGGATTTTGTACAGAATTTTCAGGTGTTCTCATGTAGTTTTTAGCATCAAGTGCAATTCGTCTAGCGCCCTCTCGTCCAACAGTTACACCCATTTGCCCTTTATGATCTAGTGCCATCGTATAGCCGTTTGTCATTTTAAAGGGTGCCGTTTCTGTATCACATGTAGAACATCGAATTGCATGTGGGCCTATTCCTTTTACAACTGTGCTTGGATGAAGCTTGCCACAGCCTGGACATTTTACAGAAACAAACGGATCACCAATGAATCGATCTACAATTGCTTCATCATGGCCAGACGAAGTTGCAAGAGATGTGACCTGAATAGATTTAATTTTTATAACAATGGCGTCACCCACCTCTGCTCCTTCTACAAACACGGGCTTCGTTACTTCATGTCCTCCACGAATAGTAGGAGTAAGCATGGGTCCCCAACATCCAGGTGTTGTATTGGCAATAATCGTTCCACCATCCTTAAGCGGCCCTAACATCTTCTGTGATGGATCTAAAATACCATCAATAAACTCATTTACGAACAATGTTTCAGCGGCTTGAGGTTGCTGTATAAAATCATCACTTTCTACCTCTTCTTTTTCTAGCACATGCATGTCGTTTGTCATTTTCTAATCACGCTCCTAGAATAATTTTTATGTATATCGTTATATGTTAAAAATGCTCTCTACACTTGCAGAGAGCTATTTTTATCAATTGTTCATATATAAATCAAAAATATGTGAGAAGTCTTCTTTTTTATACTTATCTTTATGATCGATCATCCAAGTATTCGCAAAGCTTGTAATTTCTTTGAATGACGACGCAGGAGATATATTGTCATTGCCAATTCGACCAAGTGATGATGATGCTATGTTTAAACTTTTTTCCGCTACTTCTAGCTTATAAGCATTGTTCTTTTGTTCATAGCTAATGGCATGTAGTGCTTTATATAAATCTTTAATGTCATCAATAAAGCGTTTATGAATGTCGATGGATAGTGGGGAATTGCCGATTGTAAACTTAATTTCGACATCAAGATCGATTGTTCCTGCTGTTTCGAGAAAAACTTCTGTCACAGTATACATTGAATAGTCATAGCGTCGCAGTAATCGTTTCTTGCTCATAGCACTTTCGCCATCTACATGAATAATTGCACGATTTGTAAAGCAATACTCATCAGCCTTCGTTTTAATTAAAAAGTAAATTTTTTCATCAATTTCATGTAAGATAAAATCATCTGCATCTGTCTTATCATAGTCCTCTCTTGGCACAACCACACCAATATCTGAAAGTCCAAGTGCATCTGCTGCTATTTTTTTAAACATCGTCATTCCTCCTAATTTGTAATACTCTTTTTACGCTTTAGAATCTGTAAAGGTTTCACCATGTATTGATTTATATAAAAAATGTACTTCTTTTCTTGTAGAATAAAAGCATTTACTGGTTAAGCTATACAACCCAACATTTCCTCTTTTCTATACATTTCATTTATAATAATTGTCAGTAAAGATTCTTCCAAATCGAAAGGTCGTGTGAACAAGTGCAAGAACCAACCATTTTAGTAGTGGATGATGAGGCAGATTTAGCGAATCTACTAAAAGTAAGCTTACAAAAAGAGGGCTACAAACAAATTTATACAGCTGGTACCATTCACGATGCATGGACAAGCTTTCAACAAACAACACCCGATATTATACTTCTAGATGTCATGCTTCCCGATGGTGAGGGCTACGATTTATGTAGACGTATCCGTGAAGTATCCCATGTCCCTGTGCTCTTTATGTCTGCTAAAAATGAGGAAATTGATAAAATTTTAGGACTAGCCATTGGCGGAGACGATTATATTACAAAACCTTTTAGCCCGAAAGAAGTAGCCTATCGTGTGAAGGCGCAACTACGTAGAGCTGGCTATCAAACACAAGATACCATAACGAATATTGTTGAAAAAGCACTCCAAATTGGACCATTTCAGTTGAATGCCGATGAAACTGAAGTCCATAAAAATGGCGTACTATTGGAGTTAACAGCTAAGGAAATTGGATTAATGGCGTGCTTTATGCACAATCCCAATCGTATCTTAAGTAAAGAAACATTATTTGAACGTGTATGGGGAGAGGATTTCTTCGGTTCTGATAACACTGTTATGGTGCATATTCGCCGATTGCGTGAAAAAATTGAGGAGGATGCCTCTAATCCTCTATATATCACAACTGTAAAAGGACTTGGCTATAAGTTTGTCATGCCAAAAGAGGCACAAGAATGAAGTGGAAATTAACTGCTCGCTTTCTCCTTTCCGTACTTTCTATCGTCATCATTGTTATTTTCGTCAATACAGCTATCTTCATGGGACTCCTTACTTATCGGCTAGCAACTGACTCTGAAGGCGTTTCTGCCACAGAAGAAGAACACTTTGTGCGGGAATTTCAAAAATATATCGAGATAAAAAATGGAGCAACTTCCATACGTGCAGAAGGAATCGAACAATTGCATCAAAGAAATGCGTGGATACAATTGCTTGATGAAAATGGTCAAGTGATTGATGCTCATTTTGCACCAGATAAAGCACCATTGCACTATGCACCTATCGACTTAATTCAAGTATATAAATATAAAGAATTCGATTCTGATACTACGGTGTATATTGGCAGTAAGGATCCCATTAGTTATTTAATCGGTATTAAAGGTAGCGGTGTTACAAGGTTTGTTACGCATGTTTCTGGCACATCACTGTTACAGTTTATAGGGAAATTTGGCTTGTTCATCGTGATTGCGGACTTGTTAGTAGCTACATTAGTAGGGTGGCTTTTTGGTCGTACATTAACGAAACCTCTTTATGCGATGATAGATCGCATTCATCATTTAAAGAATCATGATCATACGTCTATTAAGTCTCCTGGTGGTGTCTACAAGCCGGTTTTTGAAAACTTAAATGAAGTATCACGAGAATTGGCAGCCCATGAACAGGAGCGAAAGAGACTAGAGATTATGCGTGAAGAATGGATTAGTAATGTCTCACACGATATGAAAACACCACTTGCCTCTATTCGAGGTTATGCAGAACTATTGAATGATGCACAAATAACAAATAATGAGCAAATGGAGTACGCACAAATTATAGAAAAACAATCATTGCATATGCAAAATCTACTGGATGACTTAAATTTAACGATGCGTTTAAGACATCAACAGCTTCCACTTACACTAAATGAAGTGAACATGGTGCCTTTTATTCGAGAGATAGTGATTGAAACATTAAATACACCACAATATGAACAAGCTAATCTTATGTTTGAGGCGACAACCGAGAAAAGTCTGCATCAAATCGATGAACATTTTATGCGCAGAGCTATCATGAACTTTTTACACAATGCATTGCTTCATAATGCTCCCGATGTATCTGTCCATGTGTCTGTTGATGAGCATACTCTTACAATTTCTGATAATGGCAAGGGGATAGACCCAGAGGATCTAGAACATATTTTTGAACGCTATTACCGAGGCACAAATACGGACAATACTGCTGGGACTGGTTTAGGTACAGCTATTGCTAGAGATATCATTGAGGCCCATGGAGGAACAGTGACCATCACCTCGGAAAAAGGAAAAGGTACATGCGTTATTATTGATCTACAAAAGGAATACTAAATAAATAAACTAAATTTAACCAGTTGAATTTAAACGCTAAATACTTTGCACTGAACTTTCGTGTGGAAAAGAAGGAGTCTCAAAATTTGAGACTCCCTCTTTGTGCTATTTCATTTGATCCTGTACTTTAGCAGGTAATTCATGGAATTTCACTTCATCAAATGAAGTAACTTCTGTTTCCTTTTTCACGTAAAGCTTTAAATAAGCATCCTGGCGTAAATTTTTATGAGCGGAAAACTTTAATGTTTTCTCTTCCCCATTTTTATCGTAAGTAGGTAGCTCGTACCAATACATTTTAAAGATTTCACCGCTATCTGCTTTATACTCCTCTACCTCACCATCAGCCGTGATATGAACATAGTAGGTATCTTTATTTAATCGGTTAAAATCTACAGTCATCAATACAATTAACCCTGCTACGAATAAGATAAACAATGCACCTATTCCGAAAAATACTTTTTTCATATTAATTCCCCTGTCTCACTATTTTATAAAACGAACGAACGGTAAAGATATAATAAATAAAGTAAATAGCTGAATAAGCAATCATCCACAAGATGACTGGTTTTGTAATATTCATGTTAAATAGCTGTGAAAATGCTAGTAATGCAAACACACTATGTGCAATACCCACAATAAGTGGCGCACTAAAGATAACAGCGACCTGTCCTGCTACTGTCTTTAAGATTTGCTTACTATTTACACCAATTTTATTTAAAATAGCATATTTTGCCTGATCTTCTTCGGCTTCCGTTAAAATTTTGAAGTAGATAATACTGCCTGTTGCCGCTAGGAAGACCAATCCTAGGAAGCTTCCCACAAACAATAGGGCACCAACTGTTGCTAAACTATCCTCATAGCTTTGCGGTACACTAGAAAATGATTCTTGTTGTTCAGAAGACAACTGCTGGTAAATGTCTTTCGACACGTCCTGTTGTTTCAAATCATTGTCCAATCCAACAACCTGCATCATAATCTCATTGGCATCAGTAGCTTTAAACTCTTGATCATTCACAACGAGAACTGTTCCAGCTGCTATAAAGTTCAACACGCTTTCCGTGTACATCTTTTCTACATGGAAGGAGTCTCCGTTTTGTAACTTAAAGTCCTCTCCTGTAAAATCATGTGAAAATCGTTCATCATAGGCTGCATCCAGTAAAATCGTAGAGCCCTCTGCAATGTGTAGCTCTTTATCCTTGCCTTGTAATTTCGCTAAGCGATTATAGTCCGATTCCTTAAGTAATGTATATTCGAAAAATGAGAATTCATTATCCACACGTAAATTTTTCACAGCCAGTGCTTCATTATATAAGACATCCTGTTGTGAAAATTCTACTGTCTCGCCTTTCCACATAAATGTGTTTGGCAGCATCTGACGTACAGAAGCTTCTGCATTATAATACATACCGAAGACACCGCCACCTGCTGTAATCGTAGTGGCACTTAAAATTGCAATGATTGACAACGATTTGGCATTAGCTCGAATACGATACAATAGCTGAGAAACACCGATTAAATTTAAACCCTTCCAGGACCATGATGTTGCTTTCTTTAATGCTGTTAAAACAAAGACACTCACACTATGGAATAGAAGGTATGTCCCTGCAATTGTTACCCCTATAACCATTAATGGCGTACCTAATACCGTAAAGAATCTCCATATTTCACTCGTAAACATATCAGAGGCAGCTGTATAATAACCAAATGCAATAAGTACAGTGCCAAGTAAAGCAGCTACTAATGATGCACGTGGAATTTGCTCTCCCTGTTTGTCCGCATGGAATAAATCAATTAGTTTAAATTGATAAATCACACGGTAACCTTGTAAGGATGTGAATAAAAACAGTAGTGTAAAAATGCCCGTTGTATTAATTAGTGCCTCCATTGAAAATGTCAGACTACCAACCACTTCATAGCCCATTAAGCGTACTAGTATCATTAATAGCCCTTGGGACATAAAGAAACCTAGAAGGATACCAAACACAAGAGAGACAAGCCCTATGACTAAATTTTCAAAAAAGAGCATTAAGCCAATTTTTTGCTTACGTACACCTAGTAACGAGTAAAGGGCTACTTCCTTTTTCCGCTTCTTCATAAAAAACGAGTTGGAATAGGCCATAAAGATGACAATGAAGAACAGAAGTACAACTGACGAGGCACTCATTAATCCTTTAATTTGTTGTGACGATTGCTTTAAGGCTGAAAGATCATCATTATATTTGAGCGTCACAAACGTAAAGTAAATAACGATACTAAATACCATTGAGGCAATATATAAAAAGTAATTCGATAAATTGCGTTGAATATTTTTACGCGCTAAACTAAATAACGTCATTTACTCCACCCCCGATGCTAGATAGCACCTGCAAGATCTCTTGGAAAAATTGCTTCCTCGTTAGAGTCCCACGTTGAATTTCCTTAGATAGCTGTCCATCCTGAATAAATAGAATGCGCTGGCAGAAGCTAGCGGCAAAGGCATCATGTGTAACCATCATAATCGTTGCGGCTTGAGATTGGTTTAAATCACTTAAGCTTTCTAATAAATCGGTTGCAGATTTTGAATCTAGCGCACCTGTAGGCTCATCGGCAAAAATTAGTTTTGGTTCTGTCACTAATGCTCGCGACGAGGCTGTACGCTGCTTTTGCCCACCTGAAATTTGATAAGGATATTTGTTTAATAAATCACTAATTCCAAACAATGCAGCAATTCGATCAACTCTTGCATTAATAGCCTTTGTCGGCATTTTTGCAATCGCTAGTGGTAAAACAATATTTTCTCGCACTGTTAAAGAATCGAGCAAGTTATAATCCTGGAAAATAAACCCTAAATTATCTCGACGAAAATCCGCTAATTCAGCATCCTTCATACGTGCCAAATTAGTATCTTCAATAATAATTTCACCAGTTGTTGGCGTATCAATCGTTGCTAATACATTAAGAAGCGTAGATTTTCCAGCCCCAGAAGGACCCATTACCCCAACAAACTCTCCCTTTTCTACTTCAAATGATATATTCGATAGCGCTGTAAAAGTATTTGCGCCTTTGCCGTAATTTTTCCCAACGTTTTGTACCTTTAATAATGGCGTCATATACGCTCACCTCTTCTTTCTGACTTTAGTATACGACCTCAAACTTACAGCAAATTTGTCGCAAGCTTACAGCAACCTTAAATCCACTGCTTTTTGGAATTTATAAACAAAAAAAGATTCATACACAAACTGTGCATGAATCTTTTCTAATCTATTGTGCTAATACTTTTTGAATATCTTCCTCAAAGCTACTTGGCTTATCTGCTGAGGCGTATCGTCCAACAACCTCTCCATTACGGTTTACAAGGAATTTTGTAAAGTTCCATTTAACACTATTGCCTAAAAATCCTTTGGAATGAGAAGTAAGATAATCGAAAATAGGATGTGCTTCTTTACCATTCACCTTCACGATCTCATGCATCGGGAACGTCACTCCATATGTTAGTCGACATTGGGAAGCCGCTTCTTCAGCTGTCGCTAGCTCTTGTTTAAATTGATTTGATGGAAAACCAAGTACAACCAGACCTTGCTCCTGATATTTTTCATAGAGACCTTCTAATTCTTCAAATTGTGGTGTAAAGCCACATTTGGAAGCTGTATTAACAATTAGCATCGGCTTTCCTTTATAACGTTCAAGGCTATAGATAGTACCATCTTCTAAAGTTACATTAATATCATAAATGCTCATCTCTCTACCTCCTATTATAAACGTCCATTCATTCTTGCCACCTGCTGCAAAGGGTCCCAAACACCATTGAATGGTGGTGCATAGGCCAAATCTAAATCTAGCAAATCAGGTAAGGTCATTTTACTATATAATGCTGTCGCAAACACATCGATACGCTTATCGACTCCCGCTGGTCCCACGATTTGGGCACCCAATAACAATTGATCGCGCTTGCGAACGACCACTTTTATAAACATACGTTGTGCACCTGGATAATAGCCGGCTATATGGCGTGCAGATAATTTAAATGCCTCATAGTCAAAACCAAGCTCTTTAGCATCGCGCTCATTTATACCTGTTGTAGCAATAGTTAAATTGAAAAATTTTAAAATAGATGTGCCCACAATTCCTCTAAATGGAGCAAATTTGCCTGACATGTTGAGACCTGCTAAACGACCTTGCTTATTGGCAGTCGTTCCTAAAGGTATATAATCTAAACGTTCTTTCACAATATTAAAGTGAGTTGCACAATCGCCAGCTGCATAAATATTTTCAAGGGAAGTCTCTAAATGGCGATTTACAATGATCGCTCCATTTTTTGCAAGTGCAATCCCAGTATTCTTTAAAAACTGTGTATTTGGTTTTATGCCTGAAGCGACAATGACTAAATCCGTCTCTAAAACGCCATTATCTGTAATAACACGTTCCACTCGTTTATTTCCTTCAAAAGCTTCGACGCTCGTATTTAATAACAGCTCTACATCGTTCTTTTTCGCTTCCTCATGAACATGCTGAGCAAGTTCTTCATCTAAAATACGGGCCACATGACTTCCGCGCTGAATAAGCCTTACCTTTTTCCCACAGGCATGTATGGTTTCAGCCATTTCTAAACCAATATAGCCACCACCTATGATTGTTACCTGCTCAATCTCTGATGTTAAATCTGCCATCAAATCTTCCAGTTGAGGAATTGTTTTTACCGTATGGATACCATCTAGCTCATTCCCCCTTTTCACAGGCATGACTGGACTAGCCCCCGTTGCAATAAGAAGTTTATCGTAGGTAATCTCAAATTTATCACCACTTGCTTGTGTACCTGTAATAACCTTCTTCTCTATGTTTACATTCTCTACCTCATAGCCAACTCTTGCATCAATGCCATACTTATCTCGAAAAGTTTCGACATCTCTTGCAATTAAACGTTTGGTTGATGAAATACGACCATCTACAACATAAGGCAATCCACATTGCCCATATGAATAAATAAAACCACGTTCTAAAGTAGTTATTTCTGCTCCTGGAACATTCCGATAGATTTCCATTGCTGCAGACATACCTGCAGCATCTCCACCAATGATGACGTATTTCATTCTACAAGCCCCCTTATTTTTTCCTTGTTGCCATTAAATCTGCATATTGATCGATATACAAACGTCGTTTTCCACCACTTACGATGACCCGTACCACATGAATAGCTATTATCATTGTAAGTGCAAAACCTGCTATTGCGGCAAGTAGAGAAATGACAATTTGTAGAACATAAAATGGTGAATCCATATCTAATTGGATGTCACCTAATGTTGTAATGGCTTCTGATAAACACAAGGTAGCGATAATAGCAATACAACGACGCCATGATTGCTTTACAATACTTTTGCCATTCTTGTTGACCATTGTAAAACGCATCACCTTCATACCGAGTGTTGCACCATTCATCATACTTGGTAACACCCCAAAGAGTACCACGTACAGAGCCATTTTCACTAAGAATTCAAAAGTACCGCTATACCCTGTCAGAACACCAATAATCATCCAAACTGATTGGACGATAAATAAATCAATGGCCAATGCTAGTAAAATAGAAATCGGCTTAACAATATCATTTTTTTCCATTTCAGCAGCTTTAGCCTCAACCTCTTCATGAGAGGGAAATAATGCCCAAACAATTGGTGCTAAGAAGAAACCTAGGAGCGCACCTACACTGTTTAGTAATAAGTCATCGACATCAAAGATTCGGTATGCGCAATTAAAGATGCCATAAATGCCTGTTCTTTGTGTGACCTCATAAAACAATGTTAGCAAAAAGCTAATTAAAAATGCACGTTTCCAGTACCTTCTTTCTTTAAGAAAATATCGCAAGTAAACGCCGAATGGCATTAGTAGTAAGAAATTAAAGAATGCTTGAAAAAATGCCTGCTGTTTTGTGATAGCAAGCCATGTAGATGGATTTGTGACAACAACGCCACTATCCTTTAAAACATCATCAACAAATTGAAAAAGTCGCAAATTAGTATGAACGGTGTCCGCGGATTGAAGTGAGCAAGTATCTCTTGTAGACGGAAATGGTAGTAATACTAAACAAAGCGCAGATAAAAAGTAAAAAATAAATGAGAACATGATAATGGTTTTGGACATCGATAAGTATCCATACTTACGATACGTATAAATCAGCCATGGTATAAATAGTACAAAAGATAAAATAATAGTTATGAAAAATGCTATAAAAATGGATTGCGTGTACGTTGACATAGAAACACCTCTCTCTTTAAATTGCCCTATTTTCTGAACACTAAAACTAAGTTTAGACCTTCAATACTACATGTATATTTCATCAAGCTTACATAATCCTTAATTCAATAAAAAAACAGGTAAAGAATCTATACTCTCTACCTGTTACTTACTATGCTTTCGCTATTTCTTCTTTACAGAATGTCAAAATTTCTTCTAGTTCATCATCCTCTAATGCAAAGTCTAAATATTCACCTTCAGCCTTTTCCATGATGAAGTAATTTAATATAAATGGTTCTTCGTCTTTTTCACCAATTAGGACACGAATTTCAATGCCAGCTTCGTGGTAAAGCTCATCCTCTTCATCAATTTCTACATCCAAAATAAATTCATAACGCTTACCCTCAATAATATTTGTTGGGTCTAAAATCTCTTCCATTGAGAATTGTGTAATTTCCATTATATTTGCTCCTTTTTCTTTAGCTGTTCTTTTCTATATTAAATCAATTTCAGCATGGGTCAACTAGAAAACTCGTATACACCTGTAAGTAATTATGCCACAATGAAATGGAATTAATTTAGAACTAAATTTCCCTACATACGAGGAGGCTTTTTCATGAAAGAGCTATTATATTATCAAGACGTTATGTTACAAGAGTTTGATGCAACTATTATTAGTAAAGGAACTGACGAATCCGACCGTAATTATGTTGTACTATCGAACACGGCTTTCTATCCAACTGGTGGTGGTCAACCTCACGATACAGGTACATTGAATGCGTTGGAGGTCATAGATGTTGAAAAAGTGGATGATGAAATTCGTCACTATATTGAAGGTGATCTATCGACTTTAGATGGTGTGGTACATGGCAAGTTAAATTGGCCAAGACGATTCGATCATATGCAGCAGCATGCTGGGCAACATATTTTAACAGCTGCTTTTGTAGAGCTTTTTAATGCGCAGACTGTAAGCTTTCATCTAGGCAGTGAGCAAGTAACAATTGATCTTGCTATAGAAACGATTTCTGAGCAACAGCTTGCAGCGGCAGAAGCAAGAGCCAATGACATTATTCTAGAGAACCGCCCCATTCAAACTATCTGGGTTACAGAGCAAGAGCTGGGCAACTATAATCTTCGTAAAGAAGTTGCAGTGACGGGAGACATTCGACTTGTGATTATCCCTAATTTTGATTACAACGGTTGTGGTGGCACTCACCCTACATCCACAGGGCAAGTTAGTACCATCAAAATATTAGGGACCGAAAAAATGAAGGGCAATGTGCGCGTTTCTTTTGTGTGTGGTCAACGCGTTTTGACTGAGCTTGGCATGCGGAAAAAAGTATTAGCGGACGTTGCTCGTCAATTAAGTGTCCCTGAGATTGATGCTGCAACAGCACTTACAAAAGTTTTATCTACTCAAAAAACTACAGAAAAAGCACTCGCTGCTGCGAAAGAGGAATTACTCACGTATGAAGCAAAGGCACTTGTTAATAGCGAAGGTGTCGTAACGGCTGCTTTTAATCAGCGAACAATGCAAGAGCTACAAAAAATAGCCCGTATGATTGTTACGGAACAGAAAGATGTAATAGCTCTACTTGTGTCTGAAAATGAAGGCAAACTACAATTCGTTGCAGCAAGAGGTAATAATGTTTCAAAAAGCATGAAGGATGTTGCCCAAAAGGCACTGCCGCTTATTAATGGTAAGGGTGGCGGAAGTGACCAAATGGTACAAGGCGGTGGCGATTGCACCGTTTCGAAAGAAGAATTACTAGCAGCGATGCAAGATGCTTAATTACATTATAATAGAGGAGCTGTTTGTTATTAATAGACAGCTCCTCCTATGTTATTGAAAAAAGACAATGTCACTAGCCGAAAAAGACTTTTTGACAAGGTAAGTGATTGATTTCCGTTACGCCAGCGTCCTTTCCAGGGGGCGTCCGGTGAGCCGCTTCATTCACTTACGGTCGCTCCAGGGTCTCACCTGTGACGCTATGAACTGCAC
>NZ_MDGU01000024.1:0-11961 GCF_001705465.1 Lysinibacillus sp. AR18-8 | reverse complement strand
GAGTTAAGACGCATTTATGGAGGGGGATAATTTGCTAAAGAGATTTTTTAAAAATGAAAAAAAAGAGGAACTATGGCGAGGGGGAAACTCAAATGGCCGTCCTAAATTAACCATCGATGAATTTAAACTGTCGTATTTAAAAGGTGCTGGGAAAAGTAATCGTGAAATTGCTCGAATACTAAGTGTTTCTGAAGCAACTATTAGGAGACGGTTGAAAGAACAAAAATAATTGGATACTCTATGTAGAAAACGTATAGGAACGAATAAACGTTTGTATAGAAAACATGTAGAAATGCACTTTTTTATGGGGACACCGAAACACTAGGCTCTGCCTAGTCTATCACCCCAAGTGATAGCAGATTTTCCTTATGCTCTTTCATTCAAAATTTTTGTCCTCTCATTATTTCCTAATTTGAGATAGTTACTGTTTTTATGTGCTGCGAGAATAGGATTCTTTTAATATAAGCTTATGGTTGTGTAAATAAAGGATTATCTAAAGAATGGGTTACTGAAAAATGTAATGGTAAAGCAGTTTATACTATATTACACTTGAAAGAGATTTGTAAGGAATTACAACTTGGAGATGTCGAGATTCAGACGAGATAGCAAATGGTGCTATTGGTGTCATGCGTATTGGCATACTAGCTTGAATAATTATGTAATAAAAAAGGGGGATTTAATGGAATAGGACAAGAAAGGTTCAATATATATCTAATCATTCATTGGGAAAGAAGTTGATTTAAAATGACTAAGAGAAAATTATATTGGATGTTACTTATTCCTAACATTTTAATATTTTTTATAATTCTGGTTGTGTTACCTGAAGGTAAAAAAAATTATTCGGTATTTACGATTCCGATATTTTGGATTGTTTATTATGGTGTATTAAAAGTAATGGATTTAAAAGCAAAAAAGAAAAAAATGGAAAAAACTCCTTTTTAGATAAAAGGAGTTTTTTTATCGAAATTTCAATGTTAATTATTTAGTTTCTTTTTTATCAACAGTTGTCTTTATAATAGCAGTAACACCACCCCATGATGTTGTTTTGCTTGGGGGAGCAGATGTTTTAATTGAACTTTCTTTTCCATCCCATTCTTTAACAGTGAGAAATGCAACTGTTGAAGTTGAAGTAATTTGAACTTTTTTATTTTTGTCAGTTAATTTTGTTATATCTGCTGCAGCCTTTTGTGCTGAAATAGTATCTATAGATGCGACTATACCTAAATAAGGACCTACTCCAGCCATCCATCCAGCAACTGCCCAAGCAATTGATTGTTTCCATCCAGCATTTAATTTGGCTGCATAAGAATTGGCATCATTAACATTCATAAACATGTCAACAGTTTTAGTAGGAGGTACGTTTTGGGATTGTCCAGTACCAGAATAAACTGTAGTAGCTGCTACATATCCTCCTTGAGGAGCAGCTGCTTTAACTGAGTTGTTTTCACCCCAAAATGAAGAAATAGTAAGACCAAAGATTAATGATAATATTACGACGATTTTTGTAATTTTTTTCATCGTTTCCACTCCCTTCCTGACGAATGTTATCACAAAAAAAAACAAAGAAAGGTTTTTTTTACATAATTAGAAAAAAATAGACAAAATTAGACAAAAGCAAAACTTAAATTTCCGTAGTTCCTTCATACAATTGGTTTTGGAAGCACAGTAAAATAAGTGGAGTATAACGATACTGGAGATCACTGAAGAAGAACAGGAATATATGACGACCTGATTGGTAAGGAAGAATATAAACATCGTGAAGGAATTCGCTCAGCTAATAATCGACGTAAAAATGGACAAATAGAGCGTAAAAAAATATCTAGCACATAAAGTAATTCTAATATAAAAACGCTGTGATTTTAAAAAGCAAAAGCCATTTATGTCTGTGTTGGAACAGCAATTTTTAAATGGTTCAACTTTGTTTACAGACTGTAAACAAAGTTGAATAAGTATCATAGTGTGTAATGTTTTATACATAATTTAAGTAGTAAAACAGCCTTCAAACGCTGTCAAACCAACGTTATATAAAATGCTGCATATACAATAGTTTGCTCTTCATCATTACTGTCTTTTTCTAATGTTATGTAAGCCGTATTTCATAGGGTTGTGTAATTAAGGGCTAAAATTCAGCAGGAGACTGTCCTTTAAAAAGTGGTATGATGTTCATAACGATTCTTATAACGGGGTGTAACACTATGAATGTTATACTAGGGTACGTAACCCCCTTTTACCTTCTGCACAAGGTAGATGGGGGTTATTTGTATAGTTTGATATTTGAAAAAAGATGAGTGAAGAAACAAATACTTATGTTTTAGGGGAACCTTTCACGAAGGAGGAGAGCAAGATTTGTTGAATGATAGTTTAGAGTATTGTCCGCATTGTCACACCAATTTGCAGGGAGATGCGATACCAGAAGAACAGCAAAAATCCTACAATGCCACACATTTTACAAAGAAAATTGGCATGACAACGTTAAAAGCCGATCGAATTTTGTATTGGCAGTGTCCTGATTGTGATGGAACATGGTCAATAAAATAAAAGTTACTCTATCACTTCGTTTTAGGTAACCTTTTAGGGTAATATAAAGGTAACTTAAAATAAAGGGGCATTCTTATGAGTGAAAAAGAATTATTTGTATGTGAACGTTGTGGGAGTTCTGTTGATGTAGCCTTAATTTATGTGAACGATGTACCAATGACATACTGTAGAAACTGTAGAGGGGCGTTATTTACTAAGAAAAGGTCTGTAGGTCGTCCAAGTATTGGTATTACCAAAAAGGTCTCTCTCACACTGACGGAAGATGATTGGACAGCATTAGATGAGAAAGCAAAAGGCAATCGTTCGCTTTTTTTACGCCAAACGATTGTTAAAGCATTGGATAATGAGGAACTCCCAGCAGAAGAATTGTATTTTAAAAGCGATCTGCATAAAGAACAAACGTTGAAGATATTAAATGTATTCAACCAACTGAGTATTTCGAGTGACTTGTATTATGGCTGTTTAGCATATGTAGTAGGAGCGATTTATAAAGCTGATTGTCTTATCAAAAACATCGGTGAAGATAAGAAAGTGGATATGGATGTGTTGTTCAAGGACATGGAAGTGCTTTCGCATAGTGAGCGAGTGATGATAAGGTTTGGTTTGCAGTTATTCAACAGCAATCTTGATGACATTAAATTATCCGATGTGATGAAGTCGTTAGATAGCGATAATATAAAAGTTATTAAACAGGCAATTGATTTATTTTATTAGATTTTATCGAAATTCAGATGCATAATGATTATGAACAGTAAATAGTTCACTACCTTTTCCCAAAGGTATGTCAAGGGCAAAAACCATTGTTTCTTCGGTAAAAGAAATAATGGTTTTTTTATTTTAGGTAACCTTTTCGGAATATATAAAGTTACCTAAAATAAAAAAACCTTAGCGTGTAACGCAGATTCCAAAAAGAATAGGGATTCTTTTTGGAATCGAGTACAGCAAGCCAGCGTAGCTGGTGCGGTAGCATTTTTTGCTAGGTTTAACCAACGAGAAATGCTATAATACTAGCATATAAACTTTACTTTTCGACATACTCTCGCTGTTCATGCTCACCTTCACTGCCTATTGGTATAACGTGAGATTGTTCGATTAAAGCCAGAGTGCTGTGTGTACTTGCCATCACTATCCAGTTGGATATATCGCAAGAAGGCATGGCTATAGAAGCGTTAAAACGCATTAAATGCATCTTGAATCCTTGACAGAAAGTACACAATAGCCGAAAATTAACGATATGATGCAACTGTATAAATACATTGGTATTACCAAAAAGCGTAATCGTGTATAGCAGTATATTTAAAAAAACGGAGCAAGTTATTAAATTTTACCTGATTGAGCAAAAGCCTATCGGTATTTTGTTGTGTAAAAATGTATATGGTGGATATTTAGTGTCCAATTCAAACTGATTGAGCGTTCTCGCACATTCGGTTTTTTTGCGTTTTACGTAATTAAAAAATAAAAACAAAAAGAGGAGGATTATAAACAAAAGTACAAAAGGAGTTTTAAAAACTTTGCAAGTGTGTGAAAAGGTAACTTTTATTATTTTGATTAAGTTACTTTATTTAATTTTTTACGATTTGTTAATGGCTCGGTACGAGCAAAGGGTTTTGATTTTGTATCAGCGTTAGCTGATTTACGTTGCGCAGCAGGCGTAATATAGGACAGCTTGCTGTCTTCGTTGCAAAGCAACGACATGTTTTGATAGCTCGCCTGTTAAGGCTTGAGCGGATGTTTTAAGCTGATATACCGATTACCTTGTTTTTTATACAAATACATATGATGCGATACCCCACCTTAGGGTAAGTGGCTCAACAGAGCCACGCCCCCTAAGGTGGATTGAGAGATGCCAAATTTGAGAGGAGGTGAAAGTTTTGAGTAGAAAAAGGTCAAGAAATAGCAAGGCGAGAGCATCCATCGTGCATGATGTGAAGACTGCATTGGATGCGATTGATATGATTGGACACTCGAAAAAAGACGCTCGCAAAGAGGGGATCAAAGGCATTCATTCGTTAAAGCAAAAATCCAACAGCATGTCAGATTGCCAAAACTTCGTCAAATGGGTGAGGGCTGAACATGGGGTTCGTAAGTTGGACCACCTAACGGAGCAACACTATAAAGCCTATTTTGCTTATCTTGAGGACAAAGGCATCTCCAAAGGGCACATGATTAACGTGGAAACGTCCTTACGACTCTTAGAACATGGTCATAAAATGGCTTCTAAAGAGGGTGAGAGCGATTTTGCAGGTTTTTGTACAGAAAACCGTCTTTATGTACTAGAACGAAACGAAAGCTTGCAAAATCGCTCGTATGAGCGTTGGGAGATAGATGCTATAAAAAAACAAGTTTCTGCAGAAGTATCGAAAGCCGTTGATTTAATGAGCCAACTTGGATTGAGAGTAAAAGAAGCTGTCAATATCCGTGTGGAGCATTTTGTGGCGAAAAACGGAGGGCTACAGCTAAATATTCCTGATAAAAAGGGGGCAGGAATTACCAAGGGAGGGCGATTTCGTGAGGTTGACGTACCAAAAGATTTTGTCGAGTCGTTACAGAGCTTTTTAACAGGGAAAGAACCAACAGATAGGCTTGTGACTGTTTCTTATGATACGGTGCGCAAAGGGGTTCATACAGCTTGTAAAAAAGCAAGGATTGAACAGGCAGGACGAGGTTGTCATGGATTTCGACATTCGTATGCACGTGACCGTTTTGCACAGCTTGCTTCAGCAGAACAAAAAAATATGATGGATAGGATTTTAGGTAACCGGTCAGTTGGTCGTAAAGCCAATTATGGCATGGTATCAGAGCATGATAACGAGTTGTATGAAAGTACTCGTGCGGTCATGAATCAAGTTCACAGCGAATTAGGGCATGGAAATAATCGTTGGAGATTAGCAATGGTTTATTTGAGGGAATAAGGGGAGTTCTAAAGTTGATCTGTACGTGCTTTTGGGATGAATCAACGTAACATAAATAGCTTTTATAATCTTAATATTTTCTTTGTATACGCTCTTTTGCTTTAATTGAATGAAGCGATACTTAATGAAAGTAAATTGATGTCAATTTGCTTTCGTTTTGATGTCATTTATAAAAAAATTAATATCATCTATAACGCAGTAATAGTCTAATCTCATCAAACAATGCATCTAAAAAGCAGAATTATTCAGATTGACAATAACAGTATTTTGTTTAGAATGAACACATACATGTTTGTATGTACGAAATGTATATACAATTTACGTTCAAATTGTTTCAAATCACAAAAAAGCAGCAGGTGGCAGCCTGCTGCTTTTTGCATTACTTGAGGTATTCTATCACAAAAGAAATAGCTGGTCTGATGACCAAATGGTGAATCCTCAACCACCATAATTCCTCACGTAATATTCTCTTCTTGTCTCTAGACAATTTACGTTCAAATCGTTTCAATTATTTTTTCACCTCCTTTGCAAAGAGGTATAGCAATATATAGTGAAACTCTAAATACTACTATTCAAAAAACATACAACATATAGATGTTTATAACAACTCTTGCTTTCTATAAAGAAATGTCAACTACTTGATATATCAAGGTTTGAACCGCATTAAAAAATTTTTTAATGGGTAATTTATGTATTTTAATAGTTGAGCTCTCTATACATTAATTTAACGAATTAGTTTATCTCTTATCTATTTGATTACCAGATATTAGCCTGTATCTTGATAATTCATCTTACATACACTATAATAATGTTACCGATCCGGTCCATTTCCTTACGAGGCATGGACCATTTTTTTTTTTAGGGGTGAATCCAAAAATGAAACCATTTAAAACTCATCGCCAACAGTTAACGATTTTGCGAGGAAGAGGTCTTAGAATAAACAATGGTTCAAAAGCTTTGCGTATCCTGGAAAATGAAAGCTACTATGCTGTAATTAATGGATATAAGGACCATTTTTTATTAAAAGGTCCTACAGGAAAAAATATTTCACCTGAAACATACATAACTAATGCAACATTTGATGAAATATATGAATTGTATAGTTTTGATAGAGACTTAAGAAATGCTATATTAGAATATCTTTTGAAGTTTGAATCTAATATAAAATCAAAAATTGCCTATCGTTTTTCTGAGAAATATAAAGAGCCTCATGCATATTTAATTTTAAAGAACTATACACGTGATTCAGCGAAACTAAAAGACGTTCTAAGTTTAATTTCTACAATATCAAATACTATTTCAAAAAATGGGAAGAAAAAGGGGTCTATTGCACATTATTTGGACAAACATGATGGTGTACCTCTGTGGGTGCTAGTAAACTATTTGACAATAGGAAATATGCAATATTTCTACAGTTGTCTTGATAATTCACTGCAGAATACCATAGCTAAGGACTTCTCTGTTTCATATAAACGAGATTATGGAAACGTGATTCACTATACACCAGATATGCTAGAAAGCACTTTGAAAACTGTAACTTTTTTTAGAAATGTATGTGCTCACGAAGAGCGCCTTTATAATTTCAAATTACATAAACCTGCTCCTTCTGCTGGTATAGCGAGTATTTTATCTATCCATACTCACTTATTAGATAAAGGGAATATTTTTACGGTATTAGCCTTTTTGAAACTTGTATTGCCTAAAAAAGAACATCAAAAAATGATTAGAAATATCACTAAGCTTATTGATATTTACTCACCTAAGTTTAGTTCTATTAATTTCAATGATATTCTTTTAGAGATGGGATTAGTTGCAAATTGGAACCATTTAATTTGAAGTATAGCCTGTTTGAGATAAGTCGATAGTTTGTGACAAGTGTACTTAGACTAGCTGAATAGTTAGAAAGATGTAACCACCTCTATGAGGTGGTCTTTTTTATTTGAAAGGTGTCAAAACTTAATAGTTTTGATACCTTTGTGTTGATGCAGTAATATCAAGGTGTAAAAAGGTGTCATAACTTAGGTCTATAAGTGTGGTGCAGAAATGAGGTGTTTTTCTATGATTTATGGTTATGCAAGGGTATCAACTGTATCACAGGAATTAGATGTTCAGCTTCAAGCGTTGGAGAGTGAAGGAGCGACTGTTATTTATAAAGAGAAATTCACAGGAACAAAAACAGACCGACCACAATTAAATGAGCTGCTGTCTCAATTAAATGAAGGTGACAAGCTTATTGTAACCAAATTGGATCGATTGGCTCGTAACACTAAAGAAGGCATCGAGATCATTGAACAGTTATTTGCAAAAGGCGTAAAAGTACATGTCCTTAATGTTGGATTGCTTGAAGATACGACAATGGGGCGTTTCTTTTTACAGACGCTACTTGCAGTAGCTGAAATGGAGAGAAATCTTATTATTGAACGAACTCAGGAAGGGAAAGCAATTGCTAAGCAACAATCGGGATTCCGAGAAGGCAGGCCTAATAAATACACTAAAAAACAGTTAGATCATGCTATGCAGATGTTAAGTAGCCACTCTTTTAGGCAAGTTGCAGAGCTAACAGGCATTTCTTTGAGTACATTAAAACGTGAGAGCAGAAAGCGTAAATGTGTGTTATAGTCGTGCGAAAAGGTGAAATAGAGTTCACATAGAATTATACAATATGAGTATATGTGAAATGAAGGTGAAATGAGTATGAAGATAGATAAAAATGCAACGATAGGTAGTATTTTAAACGCAATAAGAGAGGGGAATAAAGCCGAGGATGTAGCAAAAGAGATAGATGGAATCAGTCAGAAACCTTTGTTAAAAGCCCTAAAAGAAGCTGGATATGCATACAGTAACAAAGCCCCGAAGGGATGGCATTATATAGGTGAAGGTACAGAACCTAAGGAGAAAAGCATTTTTGACTATGTTTATAATTCAACAGGTGTGAAACGTGATTCATCAAAGGTGAATAATTCTTCACATAAAGTAATAGAAAGTAATACTAGGGTGAAAGAAGATAATGCGAATATCATAAGAATTTCACCAGTAGTTCACCCTCAATTCACGCAAGATGAATTAATAGATCTAGTTGAAATGCTTCAAGAATGGCGATTAAAAAAGGCAACAGAACATTTAGGGATAGTACAAGAGCCGAAAGAGGTACATGCACGCATAAAAATACTGCCACAAGGGGACAAGACAAGGAAGACCATTGTTATTGATAAAGGCATAGGAGAACGTTTAGATAATTATTGCAAAGCTGAGCGAGTGAATAAATCGGACGTATTGCATTTAGCATTAATGGATTTTTTAGATAATAAATAAAAAATGAAATGACGTCACAGTTTGCTCCAAAAATTTTTTTGTGACGTCATTTCATTTTTTATTTTGTGACGTTAACCCAAATTTTCGTGACGTTAATAATCCAGTGCTACCAAGGATTTCAAAACTATTTTTATAGATAGCCTTGTGACGTATTTTAAATATCTGTGACGTTAGTGACATTGGTGACGTGAAAAATATGATGTTTTTTGCTATTTACAACTTTTAATCTTTAGATTATGGTAGATTCAACTAAATCAAACGTAAAAAAGCCATTCCACAGTGACTAATAGAGAGTTGGCGCTCCTTATTAATCGCTTTATCGTATGATACAGATACGATGCAGCTTATCGTGAAATGACTGTTTTTAACCTGTTTAAAAGATACATAGTATCTATATACGTCATTCTAGTATGAATTAGAAGACATTTCAACAGTTTATTGATGGTCATTGAAGATTACTTCTTAATCTAAAGCGTTTTGCATCGTTAAGAAACACGATGTGAAACGCTTTTTTGCTTCAAAAAAGGAGCAACTACCATGAAAAATAAACTAAAAACTACACCAAACCAAGCAGTCCAAACATTTATTACATACGGCAATCAAAAAGGAGACCGGCAACTCAAAGAAGATCGCCTGCAGCAACTAGAAGAAACTTTGGCAGCACAAGGTATTTATCCTGGGGAGAAAGTACATAGAGTGTTAGAAAAATTGATTTATGATCTTACATACAACGGCATTATCAAAGTAAGCCGAGAGCATTTAAGTAAAAAATTAGAGGTTGGATTCAATACAATCTCAACAGCTTTCAAGTATATGGAGCAATCCAAGCTATTTATCCTGTCCAGAAACAAATCCGGAAAGACGAATAGTGGTTGTCGTGTCATTGTGGATGTGCAGCACGTTAATTTTGAAAGCATTTTAAGCGAAGTTTTTCATCTAAATGCGTATGAAATTGCAATCGTAAAAGATGAATTTAAACAACCAAATAAACATCAAAATAAACATCAGGATTTGGCTCAAAACGCTGTTATATCAACGCTGAATGGCTCAAATTCGACTATTAACTATAATAACCAAATTAAAATAATAAAAGATATAAAGACGTCTACTAAGCAGGCGTCTGATCAGAAAAATAATCTTTATAATCGTTTAAAAGACCTTTATCAAGCTCGTACAGGCTCTTTAGAGGGCTTTAAACCATTTGTAGGTGTTATCTATGGGTCATTGAAAAAAATCAAAGCAGAGGACAAGCTAGGGCTATCTCATGGCCATTTAGAAACAATTATGTATCAATCCTTAGATGCAGCCATTTCAGCGAGCGATCAATACGTGAAAACTAACCGTTTAGCCTTACTAAGTGCCATTATTCGCAACAAAATCAACGATTTAACGGTTTCGAATTCATCTGCAGCACCTGAAAAAGAGAAAAGTAGAAAAGTAGAAGTAATCCCTGCATGGTTTGCGACGCGTCATGAGCAAGTGGAAGAAGAAGTAACCGAAGAAAAGAAAGCCTATTTTGCACAAGAACGTGAGCGAATCTTGGCCAAGTTACGCGATATTTAATCCAATGAGGAATGGTGAAAAACCATACCTCTAGTTTGCTATGGATTTTCCTCCTAGAGGCATGGCAAAGTTAACAGTTTTTATTCTAGTTGTATGAAAAAAATCAATTTATAGGCCATTTACGTTTGTTTTAAGACGGTTATTTTATTTTTGCTTTATTTTACTTCATGCTCTAATTTTAAAAGGCTTAAAAAGCTCGGAGGAAGCTTAAAGACCGAACCACCTAAAAGAGATTATCGAAAAAGGGGGCTTTTCTTCATGCAAGGAGTAAAGTAAATAGGGAGGTGTATTTTGTGAGAAAGCCTATATTATTTTTAGCGCTGATCTTATTTTTCTGTTTAGGGCTTCTATTATTTTTTAGTCTTAGTGGTTAACAGTACCTCATAAAGTTTTTACGTCTCCCATGACGTTTTCAAAATAGTTATGAAATATACATAGTTTTATGCAAAGTGAAGAATAAATCAAGTAAGTAAAAATGCTGCTACATCAACGTTTACGCTGTTTGTATAAAAGGATGTATAAACAATGTTCATCAAAAAAGCCATAAAACGTTGATTTAACAACATTCGTGGCTTTTTGGTGTGTGTCCAAACGTACATTTGGGAACGTTATTAGCTTTATTTATGTATACGTTATAAATGATGCGACAATAAGTAATTATTTTTTATTTTTTAGTTCTAAAAGTATAGGAGTTATATTTAATAAAATCGATATAATCGTCAAAATCCCTAACGCTGTTTCCATTGTAGGCATTACATCTAATAAAGCAGACCAATCTTCCAACTCTACCCAATCGGACACCATCCTGTATCCTGCAACGAGTGTTAGTGCTGTAAATGATAACCCCATTGCCATTGCCAATTTATAATCTTTACCTGTTCCATACATATAAAAATTTATAAAAGTTGCTACTATAGCGATTATCCCTAATACTAACCACATAATTGCCCCTCCCTTTTCAATATAGACATAAATTGTAATTATATGGTTCCCAAAGCGCAGTTTGGTCACAATTCTTTCTCTTTCCTTCACGTTGTAAATCCACATAAATCTGACTGGACTCCAACAAAACAAGCTAATCCTGTCTCATGGCCATTTAAAAACGATCATATATCAATCATTTGTTCAGTCAGAGGTAGCATTTTATTATTTTTATAAGTTTTGTAAAAAATTCAAGGTTAAAGTAGGGCAAGCAACGGGAGTGTGCGCACACTCCCCAAAAACTCTGTTTTTGACTTGGTAGGAGATTCCTACGACCTTTACAAATATAGCTGCTTATTTTTTGAAAAATAAGCAGCTATATTTGTTGTCGCTTTGCTCGAATTGTAAAGAAAAAAGATACAAATAAAGTACAAAAGGATGCCCAGTAGGCATCCTTTTGTACTTCTTTAACATGATTATGTACTAACCAAATATAAATAGTACCTTTTTCCCCTTTGTGCAGAAGGACAAAAAGATACCTTAATTAGAATATCAATATCATTGAATTGAAAGCTATCCAACAAAGGTGCTGAAAGTAAAATAAGGGAAAGTTTACTTAAAAAAATACAAATTATACAAGATTTATTGATATAACTATCTAGAATTAGGCAGTAATGAGAGCAAAAATTTTAAAGGAAAGAGCATAAGGGAAATC